>JBGTCP010000662.1:0-24210 GCA_041748815.1 Chthoniobacterales bacterium | reverse complement strand
TGGATCACTCCTGCGTGGAATCCAGATGGTTGAATGTGATTCGGCGCGTGCTGGTGGCTGCAGAAATGTTTATTAACGCCATTCGGGTCAGTCCTCGCATCGCAGCATTGCTTCCAACGCGAGGACTACCCCCTGATGGCGCAAGCTTTTGGGTAAGGCAAGAAACTTCATGGGTATGGACATGACGCACGGATCGAAGCTGCCGAAACGCCAATCCCGCGACCTAGCCGTTGCGCGAGAAACATTTAGGTAAGACTGCCTTACTTGACGGATCGGGATCTGTCGGTTATCTAGAGGACATGACCACAACCACCCTCTCCAGCAAGGGGCAAGTCGTTCTGCCGCGACTCGTCCGAAGTCAGTTGCATGTGTATCCGGGGGATAAATTCTCATGCGTGGTGGACGGGCACTCATTGATCTTAACCCCGTTATCGCCCCGCCACCGCAGCAAAGAGTACGTCACGAGCCCGCTCACGGGCCTGAGAGTAACGAAAGCCCGGGAGGGAGCTGAGCCCGTTACCAGTGACATGATTAAGGCGCTTCTGGAGGACTATCCATGAGTATGCTGCTGGATGTAAACACACTCGTGGCCCTTGCTCATGAAGGCCACGCTGAGCATTCCCGCGTAAGTAAGTGGTTTGCATCGTTGATCGGGACCGATGCCCGGCTGATGACCTGCGCTATTACGGAAATCGGCTTCGTTCGAGTGAGTGTCCAGGTTGGATTCGAGCCGGATGTTCCGTCAGCGGTAGACACGCTGGAAGGACTGAAAAGCAGCAGTAAAGTGCCACTCTCGTTGCTGCCCGACGCGTTAGGTGCCAGCACCTTACCGGCCTATGTGCAGGGACCCAAGCAAGTTACCGACGGCCATTTGCTGGCACTGGCGCTGGCAGCGTCCATGCGGTTGGCGACTTTGGACAAAGCGATACCAAACGCATTCGTCATTCCCTAAAATAGTCCTGGCTGGCATATGGCTGAGATTTTATTCAGTTAGTTCGACTATTTGATGGCAAGAGAATGACGGAATCGTCAGCGTGAGTGTGTCGCCCGATTGCTCGAAGGCGATGTCCGAGTTCTGCGGCACGAGGCGTGCGTTGGAGATTCTCGGAAGATCCCGGATGTCAAAGCTGACGTTATGAAGCTCGGGAAGATCTTCGATCACTTCGACGTCGCTGCCTTTTCCTTCCGCATCGGCGCCGCCCCGTTTGATGGTGGGCGCGTAAAGAGCATGAAGGATAAAACGGTTTTCGGATTCCTGACGGGTGAGCGCAATGCGTCCGTTTGAGGGAAGAGTGGTCATCATGCGACTGCTGGTTCCCAGGAAATGGCGGATCGCTTTGATCACATAGTCGCGCACTGCCACCGCGCCGCGTGTGCGGTAGTAGGAAAAGACCGGGTGGGCAAAGTAGAGCACGCTTTGATGGATCACTCCTGCGTGGAATCCAGATGGTTGAATGTGATTCGGCGCGTGCTGGTGGCTGCAGAAATGTTTATAGGTCCTGTTGAAGTACGGATCATGGATGTCGCCGAGGCTGGTGCCGTCAGTCACGCGGATGCGTTGTGAGCGGGCGCTCATCACCATGGGTGTTTTCACAAAGTCAGGAGCAAATTCTTGCGGGGCCGCGATGTAATCGGGAACGAATGGACTCTCACCTTCGAGGCTAGCTCCGAAGTTGAAGGCAAATTCCTCACGATCTTTCCACATGCCGCTTTTGCCGGAGAGGATGAGTTTGCCGCCCCCTGCGACAAAGCTATCGAGCTTTTGTTTCAGTTCGTCGTCGATGCGAATGTCATCGGGCAGCACCAGGGCGCGGAATTGAGAGAAGTCCATGTGGCGGTCAACAAGTCCGAATAAAAAGTGCCCTTCCAGCAAAATGCGCCCCGCACCATCATCGGCGAAGTTGTGGCGGTGCTTGTGATTTTCCGCTTCGCTTGAGAGCACGGCGATGTCGAAGATCTGCTTTGCGTCGGCGCACCATGGCTCCTTGTCAGCGACCTCGCGGTAGGCTTCGCCAATGATTTCGTAAGTCGATTCATCAAGGACACCATTCGGGTGGAGCTGATCTCCGACGCTGCATTTGGAACCGAAAGCAACCATTGCAGCGCATTCGTAACGCAAAGCATTCGGGTGTTTGAATCCGCCGAATTCACCCCATGTGTTGTGAAACTTGCCGGTCATGCCAAGGAAGTCGTGCTCCAGATTGCACACGTATTTTGCAGACGATGGGAAATGGTCGTAGCCCCATCCGCCTGTGGGAAGCGATTCAAGCTCGAGGTGGCTGAAGTATTGCAGGATCTCACTTTTGCCACGCGGGATGTGGCCGGCGTTGTGGAAAACCGGCATGTCATCACGATTGCTGCGCGATGCCGCGGTGGTGGCGACGTAATATTTTTCCAGCGCCAGCTCAGAAGATTTTTGGCGGTCTGCCTCGACTTCGGGATCCAAGCCATGAGATTCCATGAACTCCAGACTCCAACGGGTGCAGGATTGATTCTGTGAAATGATATCGAGGAAAATACCGTCGCATCCGGGGAACAACTCGACGACTTCGTGGATCTGCTCGCAGAGGTAATGCAGATACGGGCTATGAAAGTCCATCTTGTGAAACCCGGGGTCCAATACACGTTTTGCCCAGCCGGTGTAGGAGCCGTCTTTATCCACTTCGCGCCACTCCGGATGCTCATGCGATGCGACGTTATCGATGCCGGCAGAGAGGTAGATAGGGCAGTTAATGTCGATTTCTTTGCACGCCTCGTATTGCGCACGGAGAAGGTCGAAGCTCAGGTGCGGGTGCATTTTACCGACCTTGGTAGGATGGTAACTCCAGCCGTGGTGACACTTGGAAAAGATCGTGATCGAGTTGACTGCTGCGCGTTGCAAGGTTTCCTGCCAGTGCTTTTTATTGAATGATTCGCCAATGGCAGGAATGTGCGGGGATGTGTGGAAGTCGAGATGGATCTGTCGGAAGCGGAGTGAGTGCATGAGCGTCGGATGGGTTTATTGGATGTGGCACGGAGCGAGGATGGCGTCCTTCATTCCATGGATGAGTTTTTTATCGGAGGGACAAATAGTTGCAAGCGCTCCGGCGAGGGTAACGCGATGATTTTTAGTGAAATAATACGGGCAAAGACGCACGCGGCCTTCCATGATTTGCAGGCCACCGTCGGCGCCAAAATGCTCCTGCGGGATAAGGCCGGTATGATGAAAAACCTGTAGTATGTATGGGCCGCTCGCGAAGCCCCCAAGTGCTTCGTCAATCGCTGTGGACCAATCCTCCTGCGAAACATCGTGACCCAGAGTAACGCTGCGACTGCCCCACGCGAGCTCGGAAAATCCGCTCGCTTTGATCACCAACTCGCGTTCCTTTTGCGAAAAGGATTTCATGGCTTCCCATGAATGAATGTCCAGGTGCGGATAAACCGCTTGCTGCGGAAGCGGCTCGGGATCGAGCACCCACGTGAATGGAATGACTTCCTGCAGGTCGCGAAAATAGCGCCCGCCGAGTTGCCGGTGCCAGAATTCGCGGAGCGTGGCATTCCAGAAAAGTGCAAAGGCGAGCTTTTCCTCCAGCCACGGTTTGAGTGGCGGGGTAATGGTGGTTGCGCCTGCCACGGCCTGCGCGGCGATGGTCTCCAATGCCGGAATGTTCGGGATGTCGAAGAGTTCAAAAAAACGATAAGTGTGTGGTGCAAGGTCAGTGGCGGATTCAGCGCTTTTGACCTGCCAGTGACGGTCGCCGGACTCTGCGGCGTTGAGTGTGCTTGCGAGCCAATCCATTTCGGGGCGGTAAGCTGCGGCTTCTTGCGAGACCAGAATATCGCCACCGGGCAGGATGCTGGAAAATCCGTCAAGCATGCCATTCGCGCCGCCGAGCACCTCGAAGCCGTGTTCCGCAAATGTGCGACTGAGCCATGCAGTGAGTCCGATCCCGCCGGGCACGCTGTCGATTTCGCTGATGCTGAATGTTTCCGGACTTGAGAGAAGCAGGTCGGGGCGGATGACGCCGGGGCGATGCTCACGGAAGTTTTTATTCCGGGCGATGTCGATGAGAGCGGCGGGTTTGCCTAGATCCAGGTAGCGTGCGATCCATTCCGGTTGAGTGCCTTTGACGCTTTGATAATAAAGCAGGTCGATTGCTTCCTGGAATTTGAGAAGCTGGTGTCCAAGGCGGTCGAGGCGTTTCGCGAGCGCGGGTGTGATCGCGAATGGCTTCCCGGGCCAGATCCATTCGGTATCTGCGAAAAGTCCACCATCCGGCAAGGCGGAAATCAGTGCCTCGCGGGAAAGCTTCAACTGGCGGAGACCTTTCTCAAAATGCCTGATCTAAAAACGGCGCGAGCCAATCGGCGATGGCTTCCTCGCCGGACGGAAGCGGGGATTCCGTGCGGAAGATGGCCCATTCCTCGTAGTGCGTCGTGGACTCGCCGGGATGCAGGGATCGTAATTCCCCAAGACTCTCGATCTCCAACATTTCATCGTTCGTGAATGTTTGGAAATTGGAATTCATGTCCGGATAAGTGACATCCTGCCCCACGTGGATTTTTTTGAGGAAAAGCTGGTCGTTTAATGCGTAGCCGATCCATCCCGCGATGTGGAGAAGTCCTATCTTTGTAGGGCCGGATTGAGCGTCCTGGCGGAGTTGAATGAATTTGCGTCCTATACTGTATCGCGGATCACTGAGGTCCGTGTAAGGCCAGAGCACCATTGAGCGGTTTGGCAGCAGGTTCTCCGGATGCGACCCCATCGGCGGGTGGGGAATGATTTCTGTGCCGCCTGGTGCCATGACGCTGAGTCCCCACGATGCCATTTCCTGCACGGAGTCCCCTTCATTGGTCAGTGTGTGCTCGATGAGCACGCGGGATGTGCCGGGGACCAATTCGATCTTCATCGTCTTGGCGATCCTGAATTGTTCATCGGACGCGTTGCCGACTCGCAGCCAGTTTTCACCGCTGTCGTAAACAAATGCCGGGCCATTATCGAGGACGTAAGAACGTTGCTCGTCCTCCGGTGCCACCCAAAGGCGGTGTCCGCCACGAATGAGCCACTCGTTTTCCCAGGCACCACCCAGTTGCTCGGGGTAGGTTTTAAGGATATTTGAAGCGCCCTGCGCAGCGTAGCTGATGATGCGCGGTCCGACATCGAGAGTAACTACGAGCGATGCGTGCTCGTTTTCGAGGAGGGCGTTGTTCTGCCAGCCGTGGAATTCGGTGGTTTTCATAGAAGCAGGATTATTCGAGGGTGTTGAGGAAGGTGATCAGATTTTCGAGCGTGGGGCTCTCCGCGTTGCGCACATAATAACCCGAGGTCGCGACGCCGATCTCAAGGCTCATTGCAATGTCGCATCCGATGAGGCGACCGAAACAAAATCCCGCATTGAAATGGTCCCCTGCGCCAGTGGTGATCCTCGGCCTGTCGGTGTAGGGTCCGGCCACGCTGAGCGCACCGGATTCATCAGCCGCTCCAGCGAATTTTGACGGATGCACGACGACTGTGTGGACGTTGAGTTTTCCACGGATGCTTGCAGCGTGAGCGGCGACGGCTTCGGGAGTTTGATCGGGTGCGGGGATGCCGAGCACTTCGCCGATCTGGCAGCTTTCATTGAAGTTCAGGCCGAGGATGACGTTGAAAAATTTCTCAAACTCTGCAATCACTCCGAGTACTTCCGCGATGTCATCGCTGGTGCGCTTTGCTGGGTCTGCAAGGTCAAAGAAGATCCACCGTTTTTGTCCCTCGAGCGTGGGAGCAACGTCGGCCAGGATCTTGCGGAACACTTCCGTCATTGCAGGCAGCATCGTCCAGTTGACCATGGCAATGAGCGATGCTTCGGCGAAAACTTTCTGCGCTTCGCCATTGGGAAGGTGCGCGAGAATGTTTTCCCAGGTGACTTCTTTGAGGCTTTCATGTTTTCCGCACATGAGCTTGCCGTCAGTGAACTCCAGCGCGTCGGTGTATCCCGGCTCGGCGATGGAGATGACGCGTGCACGGCTGTTGAAGTCTTCAAACACTGGATGGATCGCGGGGCTGCCAAGATTGCCCACGTAGGTAAGTGGCATACCCATATTGAGCAGCGCATTGGCCATGATCGGACCGTTGCCGCCGAGTTTGAGCATTTGTGTGACAAACTCGAAGTTCATGCTGAGCCCTGCAGCGGCCACGATGCGCTCGCCAAAAGAGGTCATGTTCTCCATGCGGCTGTATTCCGTGGCAGAAAAACGCTTGTCCACAATATGAATGATGGCGTCCACAAACCCATCGAACCCTACAAGCGCATTGCCGGGAGATCCGGATGCAGCGATTTCGGAGAGCCGTTGGGCAGTGGCTTGTGGAAGGGATAGGGAATTACTCACGACGCGGATTTATAGCCGCTTCACATTCCATCGCAAGCCGCAATTGCTTGTCGCGACGTCTGTGGCTGAAAGTTCATGTGCCGACTACTATTGCATGTGCGTTGACAAAATCGTTTTGATGGTGTGAAGTGATGGTATGCCAACGATGACACATCGAACGACGTTTGCCTTGGATGAAATGACTGCCCAGCGACTCAGACGATTGGCCAGTCGTTGGAATGTTTCGCAAGCTGAGGTCGTGCGACGGTCCGTGGAGCAGGCCGAGGAAGCTGCCGAAGCCGCGAAGCCTGACGCTCTCACTTTGCTCAGTCAGTTGCATGCAAAAGGAGGCGGCATCGACAAAGCCCGTGCTGATGAGTGGATGAAAGAAATTCATGAAGACCGCAAGCGGTGGCGAATATCCTCATGTTTTGCCTCGACATAAACTTTCTCATCCGCTGCACCGAGCCGGGGTCGGAGGAAGCGGACAAAATGGCTGAGTGGTATCGCAACGGCGAACCAATGATTACTCCGATGCCGGCGTGGTTCGAATTCATCTGCGGTCCATTGACCAACGAGCAGGAGGAAGTTACCCGCGTGTTTTTGGCGGACATCATTCCCTTGACTGAGACAGAAGCCAGAGAAGCAGCGCATCTCTTCAATGTTGTCGGCAGAAAACGCACCCTGCGCGTGGATACATTGATCGCCGCCACCGCCATCGTCGCCAAAGCCCCCCTTGCCACCAACAACCACGACGACTTCCAACCCTTCGTCGCCCATGGCCTCAGACTCGTCTGAATTTTTTGACACTATTTCGCCGGATTGACAAAGATTGTTAAACTTTGCGCCAATCCTTGATGCGCGAACAGGAGAATCATTGGATTGCGCGTGAAGCCGCTATTGGCTTCGCTCAATTGGAAGCAGGGCAAACCGTGGAAATCCGATCCGAGCAACATTTCAAAGACCTGATTCGCGGCAAAGGATGAAGTTGATTCTTACTGAGGCTGCGCTGGCCGACCTGCAATCCATCCACGCTTACACCCTGGAAACTTGAGGGCTGGAGCAGGAGGAGACTTATCTGCGAAGAATGTGGCTCCGCTTCGAGGAGATCCGCTGCTCGCCCAGCCGATGCGTTTTCCACCTCAAGCGGCAATTGCTTTTCGTGGAGGGAATCTGTATTGGTGGTCGTTCCTATGAAGAAGCCTGCTACCGGTCCCGTCGTGTTCAAAAAATTACTTGCTGCCAATCGCAGCGAAATCGCCATCCGCATTTTCCGCGCAGCCACTGAGCTGGATCTGAAGACTGTGGCGATTTATGCCAAGGAAGATCGCTTCGGAGTGCATCGATTCAAGGCGGACGAAGCCTACTTGGTGGGCGAAGGCAAGGGGCCGCTTGGTGCTTACCTTGATATCGAAAGTATCATCCGGCTTGCTAAAGAAAAGGACGTGGATGCGATCCATCCGGGCTACGGATTTCTTTCCGAGAACGCGCATTTTGCGAGAGCTTGTGCGGAAGCGGGAGTGACGTTTGTTGGTCCGGATCCGGAGCTCTTGGTATTAATGGGTGATAAAGTTGCCGCCCGCCGCACCGCTCAGGAGCTCAATATTCCCACACTTCCGGGCACTGAAAAACCGATTGCCGATAAATCGAAGGCGCTTCAAATTGCCCGCAAAATCGGATTCCCGCTCATCATCAAAGCCGCGCATGGTGGTGGTGGTCGTGGCATGCGCATCGTGCGTGACGAGAAAGATCTCCCGGGGCTGCTGGACGAGGCGCAAGGCGAAGCGGGCAGTGCGTTTGGCAACTCGGAGGTTTTCCTGGAGAAATTCATCGGACGCGCAAAGCACATTGAGGTCCAGATCCTCGGTGACCGCCATGGCAATGTGATCCATCTGCACGAGCGCGATTGCTCGGTCCAGCGGCGTCATCAAAAAGTAGTCGAAATTGCACCCTCCGTTGGCTTGCCGGACTCGATTCGTAAAGACCTCTGCGATGCCGCGGTCCGACTGGCCAAAGGCATTGGCTACAACAACGCCGGCACGGTTGAATACCTCTACGACATCGACACACACGAATGGTTCTTCATTGAAATGAATCCCCGCGTGCAGGTCGAGCACACGGTCACCGAGGTGATCACGGGCGCGGATATTGTGCGGGCGCAGATTCTCGTTGCGCAGGGTCATTCGCTGCACGGCGACGTCATCAACATGCCACCGCAGGATGAGATTCCGCGCAATGGTTATGCAATTCAATGCCGCCTCACCACGGAGGATCCGGAGAATAATTTCACGCCCGATTATGGACGCATTCAGACGTATCGTTCGGCAGGCGGCTTTGGCATTCGGCTGGATGGCGGCTCTGGCAGTGCGGGCACGGTGATCACGCCGTTTTATGATTCGTTGCTTGTGAAGATTACTGCATCAGGTCAGTCGTTCCAGGGAGCGATGCGGCGGATGGATCGTGCCTTGCGTGAAATGCGTGTGCGGGGTGTGAAAACCAATGTGCCGTTTCTGGAAAACGTGATCGCAAATCCGACCTTCCAAAGTGGCATGGCGACCACGCGGATGATTGATGAAACGCCGTCGTTGTTCAACTTCCGCCCCCGCCGCGACCGGGCGACGAAGTTGCTCAACTTTCTGGGGGATGTCATCGTGAATGGGAATCCGCACTCCAAGGACTGGAAGCCCGATGCGCCTTTTGCGACTGCCGTGGTGCCGACGTTTGATTCAAAATCCTCACCACCCGCCGGCACGCGTCAGCGTTTGCTCGACATGGGGCCTGAGAAATTTGCGGCGTGGATATTAAAACAAAAAGCACTTTTGCTCACAGATACCACGATGCGGGATGCACATCAGTCGCTCTTCGCCACGCGCATGCGCACCTACGACATGGCGCACGTCGCTGAGGCCATTGCGCATCGCACGCCAAATCTTTTTTCGATGGAGATGTGGGGCGGTGCAACATTCGACACCTCGATGCGTTTCCTGAGCGAGGATCCGTGGGAGCGTCTGCGCATTCTTCGCGAAAAGATCCCGAACATCCTTTTTCAAATGCTCTTCCGTGGCTCGAATGCGGTGGGGTATTCCAATTACCCTGACAACGTGGTGGCTGGATTTGTGAAGCACTCGGCGGCATCGGGCATGGATATTTTCCGGATCTTTGATTCGCTCAATTACCTGCCGAATATGAAAGTGGCAATGGAAGCGGTGCAGGACACGCATGCGCTTTGCGAAGCCGCGATCTGCTACACGGGCGATATTTCCGATCCGAAACGTACGAAGTATTCCTTGGATTATTACATCAAGCTCGCCAAGGAGCTGGAGAAAATGGGTGCGCACATTCTGGCGATCAAGGATATGGCAGGCCTTTGCCGCCCCAATGCGGCTTATACGCTGGTGAAAGCACTCAAGCAGGAAATCGGAATCCCGATTCATTTTCACACGCACGATACCAGCGGAGTGAACGGCGCATCGATTCTGCGCGCTGCTGATGCGGGCGTGGACATCGTGGATGCCGCGATGGCTTCGATGTCCGGCAGCACCAGCCAGCCGAATCTGAACTCGCTTGTCGCATCCTTGGAAAATACCGCGCGCTCAACTGGCGTGGATCTCGCCGCGCTGAACGAATTTTCCGACTACTGGGAAACCGTGCGCACGTTCTACACGCCCTTCGACACGGCCCCGAAGACTGGCACTGCGGAAGTTTACCTTCATGAAATGCCAGGCGGCCAATATACCAATCTCAAAGAACAAGCAGCCTCCATGGGCCTCGCGCACCGTTGGCCTGAAATCGCCCGCACCTATGCTGAGGTGAACCAGCTCTTCGGCGATATTGTGAAAGTCACCCCGTCGAGCAAAGTGGTCGGCGACATGACCATGTTCCTTATCACCCGAGGCATCAAAGCTGCCGATGTTGTGAACCTTAAACCCGGCAGCACCCCGTTCCCCGAGTCAGTCATCGACATGCTTTCGGGCGGGCTCGGCCAGCCCGATGGGGGATGGCCGAAGGCGGTGCAGAAAGCTGTGCTTGGCGACCGCAAGCCGATCAAAGGCCGGCCCGGCGCAGGCATGCCACCGCTCGATTTGACCGCCGCACGCGAAGCACTTAGCAAATCGCTTCACCGCATCGCGACAGATGACGATCTCTACAGCCACCTCATGTATCCCAAAGTACACGAGGAATTTGCCGCTAAGCAAAAGCAATATGGATCGCTTTCTGTGCTTCCGACTTCAGCATTTTTTTACGGACTCAAAGAGGACGACGAAATCGCCGTGGATATCGAGCCCGGCAAAACTCTCTTCATTCGTCTCGT
The DNA here is from genome assembly GCA_041748815.1 of Chthoniobacterales bacterium. GTDB lineage: Bacteria > Verrucomicrobiota > Verrucomicrobiia > Chthoniobacterales > CAKUMP01 > JBGTCP01. Next base: position 13,571 of record JBGTCP010000662.1, on the reverse strand, counting down.
GAATGTCGGGACCGTCGACAAAAACGGCCAGCGATCCATTACCTTCGAGCTCAACGGATTGACCCGTGAAGTTCACATCACCGACCGCAGCGTGACTGCTGTGGCCAAAGGACGCGATAAAGCCGATCCTGCCAAAGCCACTGAAGTCGCTGCGCCAATCCCTGGCATCATCACCGCGATCAGCGTGACCGTGGGCAACAAAGTGAAAGAGGGCGACAAGCTGCTCACCCTCGAGGCCATGAAAATGCAGACCAATATCTACGCGCCGATGCCGGGAGTCGTTCAGGAAATCCAGGTCGCAGTGTCCGATTCCGTCGAGAGCAAAGATCTCCTCATCCGGATTGAGCCCGGGAAGTGACCTTACGTAAAAGTCCCGAAAGCCTTCGGGATCGCTTTGGCTGCGGGGTCACTGCCTTAATCGCAAAAAAAAACGACCTGCCATCGTGAGATGACAGGTCGAAATTTTTGATAGTTAACTAATTCTGATTATTCAGGCATGATCACTGCATCGATCACGTGAATCACTCCGTTGGAGGCTTCCACGTCTGTAGCTGTGACTGTTGCTTCATCGATTTTGACAACATCACCTTCGACAGTGATCGTCGCTTCGGCGCCGTTGACGGTTTTGACCTTACCTGCGGCAACGTCTGCTGCCATTACTTTGCCGGGGACGACGTGGTAGGTAAGAATGCCAGCGAGTTTTTCTTTATTCTCCGGCTTGAGAAGGTCTTCGACAGTGCCGTCTGGCAGTGCTGCAAATGCTTCATCTGTTGGAGCGAAGACCGTGAATGGTCCTGGACCTGAGAGAGTCTCGGCCAGATCTGCTGCTTTGACTGCTGCAACTAGTGTGGAGAAGGTACCTGCGCCGACAGCGGTCTCGACGATGTTTTTGCCGTGGTCGTGATCGTCAGCTTTAAGGTTTGGAGTCATCGCCGCGAGTGCGACTGCTGCGAGAGTTACGATAGTTTTTTTCATATTTGTGTTTGTTTGTATTTGGGTTGAACACTGGAATCCAGCGCCTCAAGTAAGACGCCTGACATCTTGATGTATTCATATTATGTTTCGCTCATCGGACCCGTTTGGATGTATTTCTTTGCGGTGCGAGGGGCGGCCGTACCCTGATCGCGCCATCGGGAGTGATGCGCGGGCGACCGAGTCCGGCCCTGGCCGGAGACGTTGCGAATGGTAGCAGGAAAGCTTAATCCTGCTGTGAAAGGCTCGCTGCAATGAAGCCTCTGAAGAGCGGGTGCGGCGAGTTGGGCTTGGATTGGAATTCCGGGTGGAATTGGCATGCCAGAAACCATGGATGGTCCTTAATCTCGATCAACTCCACCAGCTCTCCGTTTGGTGAGGTGCCGGAGATCACAAATCCCGCATCCTCCATTTGCTGCCGGTATTTCTGATTAAATTCGTAACGGTGACGATGCCGCTCGCGGATCTCGTTCGTGCCGTAAATAGCGTGCGCTTTCGTGCCTTCGACAATCAGAGTAGGCCACGCTCCGAGTCGCATGGATGCTCCTTTTTCAGTCACGTCCTGCTGTTCTTCGAGTAGGGAAATGACGGGGTGGGGTGAGTGCGGATCAAACTCCGTGCTGTTCGCTCCGGCAAGCCCGCAGACGTTCCGGGCGTATTCGATGGTCGCGATCTGCATCCCCAGGCAAAGCCCGAGATAAGGGATTTTATTCTCTCGGGCATATTGTGCGGCGAGGATTTTTCCTTCCACCCCGCGGTCACCAAATCCGCCCGGGACGAGCACGCCGGCAGCACTGCTGAGGAACATGCCAGCTCCATTGGTCTCAATATCCTCGGCGTCGACGAGCACGAGATCGATGCCGCAATCATTGCTGGCTCCGGCGTGTGTGAGTGATTCGTAAATGGATTTGTACGCATCCTGGAGGTCGATATATTTTCCAACGACCGCGATTTTGACGCGCTTGCGCGGGTGGATGAGGCGTTTCACAAAACGTTTCCAGTCGGAAATATCGGCCTCGGGAGTCTCGAGGTTAAGCAACTTGCAGACCGTGGCATCCAGGCCTTCCTGCTGCAGCATGAGCGGCATCTCGTAGATGGTGTGATCCACATCGCGGCCTTCGACGACAGCATCGAGCGGCACATTCCCGAAGAGAGACAATTTCTGGCGCACTTCATCATCGAGCGGGTGCTCGGTGCGGCAGATGAGAATGTTTGGATGAAGCCCGATCTCGCGCAACTTGGCGATGCTCTGCTGGGTGGGTTTTGTTTTCAGCTCGCCGGCGGCTTTGATGAACGGGACGAGCGTGACATGCATGATGAGCGAGTTATCGCGCCCCTCTTCCAGAATAAATTGACGGATGGCTTCTAAAAAAGGAAGCCCTTCGATGTCGCCGGTGGTCCCGCCGATCTCGGTAATCAGGACATCGCAGTTGCTCTCTTTTGCCACATCACGGATGCGTGCTTTGATCTCGTCGGTGATGTGCGGAATGACCTGCACGGTTTTGCCGAGGTAATCTCCGCGGCGTTCTTTCGCTAGCACGGACTCGTAAACCTGGCCGGAAGTGAGGTTATTGCGTTGAGTGAGTTCGCAATTGGTGAAGCGTTCGTAGTGGCCCAGATCGAGGTCGGTCTCGGAGCCGTCGCTCAGCACGTAGACTTCGCCGTGCTGAAAGGGATTCATGGTCCCGGGATCCACATTTAAGTAAGGATCAAATTTCTGGAGTGTGACGCGCAAGCCGCGTTTTTCGAGGAGTGTGCCGAGTGCTGCTGCGGCCAGTCCTTTGCCGAGAGAACTTACAACGCCGCCTGTGACAAAAATATATTTCATGGTCTTGCCCGATAAAAGCCGATCATCCCCCAACATGCAACAGCTTCTCCACCGCGATTGCATCTTCCAGCGTGTCGACGCCGATGGTAACGTGGTCCGTGATGTGAACGTGAATCGGTATCCCATTCTCCAACGCGCGGAGTTGCTCCAGGCACTCGGACTGCTCGAGGACGCCGGGTGGAAGCGCCACAAACCGTTGCAGCGTTTCCCGGCTGTATCCGTAAATGCCGAGATGTTGGAAGGTGCATGCCCGCACGCCTCCGCTTCGCAAATGGGGGATCGCCGCCCTCGAAAAATACAGCGCTCTGCAATGCACGCCGGTCACTACCTTGACCACGTTCGGGTTGGCGATGGCCTCCGCATCCTCCAATTTCCGTGCGGCAGTGATCATCTCCATCCCGGGATCGCTGATCATTGCCTCGCAAAGGACATCCAGTAGTACAGGCTCGATGAGCGGTTCGTCACCCTGGATATTGAGTGCATGGGTGAAGGCTGGATTTTTGAAAAGAATCTCCGCGATCCGGTCGGTGCCGCTGGGGTGGTCGGCGGACGTTAAGAAAGCTTCGGCTTCAAAGGAATGCGCGGCGTCGACAATACGCTGGTCATCGGTGGCAATGACGATTGCCGACAGGCGCTTTGCCTGTTTCACCCGCTCAAAGACATGCTGAATCAGTGGCTTGCCTGCAAGAGGGTGAAGCATTTTTCCAGGGAACCGGGTGGAGGCAAATCGCGCGGGAATGATGCCTGCAATCACCGGGGTGCCCGAGCTCATAGGTCTCCTATTGCTCCTGCAGGAAACTGTTGCGCCGCAAAATATACTCTGCAGCCTGGGTCATAGTTTCTGCAACGAAGGTGGCACGGTCGGTGCGTTCCCCGCGCCCGTAGCCCGTGAGCACGAGGATGGATTTTGTCCCTGCACGAAGGCCGCATTCGATGTCGATGGCCTTGTCACCGATCATAAAAGACTGGTGCGGATCGAGCCGGTGATCGCCCATGGCCTCCAGCACCATGATGGGCGAGGGCTTGCGGCGGTTGGAGTTTTCATGAGGCGCATCTTTGCAAACGTAGGTGGCATCGATGAGGAGCGGTCCGAGCTGGCGGAATAACTCTGCCTGCACTTTTTCAAATTGCTCCTCGGTGATCAGGCCGCGACCGATGCCGCTTTGATTGGTAATGATGATCAGTTTGTAGCCGGCAATCTTGAGGCGTTCGAGTGCTTCACGGACCCCGGGTAGCAAGGTCACATCAGAGGGATCCTTACAATAATCGCGCTCTTCCATGAGTGTGCCGTCGCGGTCTAAAAAAACTGCCGGATGCAAGGGCGAGATAAGACGGGTCGCGAGACGGGTGCGTTGAACAACGCGGACTGTGGATCGCCTGGTGTTCAGCCGCTTGAGAACGTGGTTTTCGTCAATGTCACTCATGCTGGGTCTGTCAGGAAACTGGCGTGAAGTTCCTCGCGGGTCAAGGTTGCAGTTCCGAGCTTGCCGACTACCACACCGCTGGCGTGGTTGGAAATCTCGGCAGCTTCCACGGGAGTTGCTCCGGCGCAGAGCGCCAGTGTGTAGAGCGCAATCGCGGTATCCCCGGCACCCGAGACATCAAAGACCTCCCGCGCGCGTGTGGGCGTGTGGTGGTGCTTGCCGTCATGATGGAATAACACCATGCCTTGTTCTCCGAGCGTGATGAGCACACATTCCGCCTCCCAGAGCTTCAGCAAACGTGTGCCCACCTCAAGTAACTGAGCATCGTCATGGACCGGATGGATCGGAGCGGAAAGCGGAATGCCCGCAGCGGCAAAGGCCTCGGTGCGGTTGGGTTTGATGGTGTGGCAGCCCCGCCATTTCAACAGGTTGCGCGGGTTGGGATCCGCTGTGAGCACGCGGTTCGATGGCGAGGCGAGCTCAATCATCCGGTCGCTCAGCTCCTGAGTGAAAAATCCTTTTCCGTAATCTTCAAAAATCACACCGTCCACTTCGGGAAGCAGCGTGGTAAGGCGTGCCTCCAATTCCGCGCGACAACGGGCTTCGACCGGCACACATTTTTCACGATCCACCCGCACGACTTGCTGATGCTGTGCGATGATGCGCGTCTTTACGCTGGTCGGGCGCGCTTCGTCCTCAAGCACCCCTTCGAGGTGAATCTGGTCGTCCGAGAGCAGCTTGCGAAGCTTCTCTCCGCCTTGATCCCCACCCGTCAATCCCATGAGATAAACATCATCACAAAATGCCCGCAGATTGCGGGCGACGTTCGCCGCACCGCCTGCATAACAGGACTCATGGCTGACCTCCACGACCGGCACCGGCGCCTCGGGCGAGATACGGGTCACCTTGCCCCAGATGAATTCATCGAGCATGAGATCCCCTATGACAAGGATGCGGCGCGAGCGGAATTCTGCCAGTAATTGAATGAGCCGGTCAGATGGGATCATGGGAAGGTGGTTGGATTTCGACGCGTAATGGAGCTGAGGATTGCAGATGGAGGTCTCTTTGCGGAAAGGGGATTGTAATGCCGTTTTGTTTAAATGCATCCCAGATATTCAGCAATACAGCACTGGTGATATTTGCAACTCCCTCATGAGGATCAGCGATCCAGAAGCGCAGCTCCAAATCGACCGAACTGTCTCCAAATCCACGCAGCAGGCAGGTCGGGGTCGGCGATTTCAGCACACGCGGCGTTTCTTTTGCCGCAGCAATGCAAATCGCGATGGCCTGGTGGGGATCACTTTCGTAGGAGATACCGATCGAAGCTTTGACGCGGATATTTTGATCAGAGAATGACCAGTTGATGACTTTTTGCTTGATCAACTGCTCATTCGGAATGAGGTGTTCCGTGCCGTCGCGTGTGAGCACGGAGGCGTAGCGTGCGCCCAGCGTATTGACGACTCCGTAGGTCTCATCGATCTCGATCACGTCGCCCGGTTTGATGGAGCGGTCCAAGAGCAGGATGAATCCGCTGATCAAATTGGAGACCACTGTTTGCAGGCCGAAGCCAACACCCACACCGATTGCTCCACCGAAGATCGCAATGCCCGTCAGATCGATGCCAGTGAGCCCCAGCACCAGAAGGAACGCCACCACAAACAGCACCACCTTGATGCTCTTCGCCAGCAACTCCTGAAAAGCCGGGGAAATATCAGCCGCCTTGTGCACTTTGTGATCCAGAAACCGCGCAATCGCAGATGCCATCCAGAAGATCAGCGCCCCAAGCACTGCCGCCTTGATCATGCGCAGGATCGAGACCCGGGTTTCCCCGACAGTGAATGCCACACTGTCCAAGGCATCCATTGTCGGAGTGAGCAAATTGAAAATCGATAGTCCGGCAATGCAGTAGGCGATGAGCGCTGCGAGCCGGATCCAAGAGCGGTCATGCACCAGCACAGTGACAAGGAAGATAGCGCTCCAGGCCGTGGCCAGCGTGGCAAACGATTCGATCAGCGCGGAGGGGGTGCCCAATTGATTGAGAATGGAGGCAGCCGCCCAGATCACCAGCACCAGCGTGATGGCAAACGCCAGGCGCGGGCCGGCTTTGAAGACAGAGCGCCGCATGGATTGCAGCGGGTTGGATTCATCCACCGGCGAGATATCGTCCAGCCGCTTTTTAAAATACCCCCGCGAGCGAATCGCTGCCATCCAGGCCACGAGCATCACCACCACGATCACCGCCAGCGCTTTCAGAGTCTCATACGAGGTCCAGAAGACCCTCGCCCGCTCCAGCCATTCCGGTAGGTCGTCCATCATCGCAGGCTGCGGTTCAGCGCACTGAGGATTGCCCGGATGGATGCCATTTCAATGTTCGTATCCACTCCAGCACCGAAGATATTTTTCTCTGTTTCCGTTTTAATCTGGATGTAAGCAATCGCCGCCGCAGTGGACCCGCTTCCCAATGAATGCTCCGAATAAAATACCACCTCGAAGCCCGGAGCATCGGCTGCTTGCAACGCGTTCACAAATGCCGCGATTGGGCCGTTGCCCTCGCCGGTGAGGTGTTGCTCCTCATCGCCCTTCAGCATACTGGCCCGGCACTGCACCAGGCCACCAGCTCCATCCGCATGGAAATGTTTGATGGAATATGGCTCCGTGCGGTCGATGTATTCTTTCCAGAAAAACGCTTTAATTTCGTCGGCCGTGACCTCGCGTCCGAGTCCATCCACAATGTCATTCGCAATGCGGCTGAACTCGATCTGCAATGTACGCGGCAGGAAAATCCCGTGCTCACTCTCAAGCAAATAGGCCATGCCGCCTTTGCCGGATTGGCTGTTCACGCGGATCACTTCGCGGTACTCGCGTCCGAGGTCTGCCGGGTCGATGATGAGATAGGGCACGTCCCAGTTCGCATCCGCGCCGGCTTTTTCCATCGCGGCAAAGCCTTTTTTAATAGCGTCCTGATGCGATCCCGAGAAAGCCGTAAAGACCAGCTCGCCTGAGTAGGGCTGACGCTGCGGCACTTCCATGCCGGTTGTGCGTTCGTAAACTTCGCGGATCCCATTGATATCCGAAAAGTCCAATCCCGGATCCACTCCCTGCGTGTAGAGATTCAGCGCGACAGTGATGATATCAAGATTGCCTGTGCGCTCACCATTGCCAAAGAGCGTCCCCTCGACACGCTGAGCGCCAGCGAGGAGTGAGAGTTCGGTGGCTGCTGTGCCGGTGCCGCGATCGTTGTGCGTGTGAACGCTGATGATTGCCGCATCGCGGTTTTTGAGATTGCGGATAAACCATTCGATTTGATCCGCATGCACATTGCACATGGCCACTTCCACGGTGTCCGGCAAGTTCAGGATCATCGGTTTTTCCGGGGTGGGGCCCCATTCCTGCATCACAGCCTCGCAGACTTCGAGAGCGAAGTCCGGCTCCGTTGCAGAGAAGGATTCCGGCGAATATTCAAACATCACGTCCGTGCCGGAAAGCACCGGGAGGTTGTCTTTGACCGCGCGCGTGCCTTGCACAGCGATATCAAGGATTGCCGCTTTATGGAGTCCGAACACAATGCGCCGTTGCGCAGGTGAGGTGGAATTGTACAAATGAATGATCGCCCGTTTGCTGCCTTGCAATGCCTGTGCGGTGCGCTCGATCAATTCCCGCCGCGCCTGCACCAGCACCTGCACCGTGACATCGTCCGGAATCAGATTTTCCTCAATCAAGCGGCGGGTGAATTCAAATTCCGTATTCGATGCGGCAGGAAATCCGATCTCGATTTGCTTGAAGCCGACCTTTACCAGCGTTTTGAAAAGATCAAGTTTCTGGGCCACATTCATCGGCACCGGCAGGGCCTGATTCCCATCGCGCAGATCCACGCTGCACCAGATGGGAGCATGGTCGAGCGTGCGCGAAGGCCAGCGACGGTCTGGCAAATCGATCACAGGAAATGGCTTATACTTCGAACCGGCAGGAATAATCATGAGCACCGCAGAGTAAGCCACCACCCACCCCCCATGCAAGCGCCCAAACAGTGGTGATTGGGAGCAATCCATAACGGGAAGTGGGTCGCATCCGCAGCTGGCCTCATCAAATTCTCAAGAATCTGACCAGCAGTATTCGTGCCTGTTGCAAGCAAGAATGTTCTGCAAATTATCTTAAAATAAAGCTCGCAAGTTATCTGTGTTTCAAGTATTTCGACTCCCGTGAAATCACTATTGCTACTCACTGGCTTTCTAGGTCTTTTGGCTAACACCCATTACCTCTCCGCCGAAACGGATGAACCAGTTGGTTTCAGCAATCAAGCCCCGCAGATCAATGGCCTCGTCGAAGGTTCGCTTCAAACTCTTTCCGCGAATCAGCTTTCACTCAACAGCGGATCCATAATCATGGGCGATCTTTTGGTTCGCGGAACTCCTGATGTCGTGCTCAACGGCAATCCGGACTTCCAGGGAACCATCGTCACAGGTGGTTCCGCCGCACCTTCGGGTTGGAAAATTTATCTCAATAGCGGTTCAAAACTGCGCAACTTACGCTCCAGAGTTGATGGCGTTGCGCCACCCCCCGTGTCATCACCGCCTCAACCGCAAGGCAACCGCTGGGTGTGGCTTAATCCCGGTCAGACTCCGGGTAATTTTGCCACGATCCGCGGACTGGGCCTCAACTCAAGTTATGGCCCGCTCACGGTGCCGCCTGGCGTCTATGGCGAGTTTACCTCTAATGCCAATACCTCCTTCATTCTCGGCCGCCCCGACGGAGACCCTGCCAATCCAGATGTCTACGTTTTTGACCGCATTACTATTAACAGCAACGGCGCGTTTCATGTGGCGGGGCCGGTGCGAATCATTATGCGGTGGGGTGCCAACATCAATGGACCCGGACCGCTGGGCAATCCGACCAATCACGCATGGCTAAAGTTGGAAATTCACTCCGGTGGCATTTTCGTTAATTCCGGTGCGGAAGTTTTTGCTCACGCCACAGCCCCCGCGTCGGAAGTTTATATCAACGGGCAATGGACAGGCGGCCTCGTTGCCAACCGGATCACCGTCAATAGCGGAGGTGCATTGCGTCTACGTGATGGCTCTACCGGGCCTCAACCAGAACCCAACCATCCTCCTGTCGCCGAAGCTCTCTCGCTGGAGATCGATCAGCTTGCTTCAGTATTGATTCCATTCGCGGCGACCGATCCCGATGGTGACGATCTGGAGTTGCTCATTCTTTCCACACCGTCCCACGGCACACTCGCGGATTCTGCGGGCGATCCACTCCCACTCAACGCTCCGCTCACACCCGCGCAACTTACTTCCGCAACTTACCTCCCGGACCCCGCATTTCATGGCACAGATTCTTTCACCTACCGCGCCAGCGATGGAGAACTTCACTCCGAGGCTGCGACGGTCACGATCACAGTGAACCGTGTCAACCTGCCACCTGTCGTTGAACTAACCACGCCACTCGATGCTCAGTCCTTCCCATTAGGCGAGCCCATTGTGCTCGCTGCCACAGCATCAGATTCTGACGGCACTGTGGCAAAGGTGGAATTTTTTGCGAACGATGCACTGGTTGGCGAAATCACGACAGCTCCTTTCGCCACCATCTTTACACCATTAGCCCCAGGCAGCTTCGTCATAACCGCCCGTGCGACCGATACTGATGGCGCGACGGTATCTTCTGCCTCCATCTCCATCGCTGTGTTTCAGTCCAATCATCCGCCGGAAGCGGTGAGCCTTATACTGGAGACCAGCATGAACCAAGACCTGCCGGTCTCTTTGCAAGCTACCGATCCGGACGGGGATGAAGTCTCATATGAAATCACCGTTTCACCGACCAACGGAACTTTGAACGGTGATTTACCCAACTTGGTTTATTCCCCCAACTCGAATTTCACCGGCTTGGATCAATTTGAATTTCGTGCTTTCGACGGTAGTCTTTTCTCATCGGTTGCCACTATTTCTATTAATGTCCTCCCGGTCGCGAATGGGGCGCACCAAGTCACAGTCGGACCGGATCTGATTATTTCGGTTTCCGAGTTTGCCATGCTAACGGCTCAGGTCACTCTTGATGATGAGCCGATTGATGCCGCAATTCATTGGAAGCCTGTTGGCTCGGTGGATGGAATAAACATCACAGACCCACACTCAGCCAGCACCAGCGTCAGTTTCACCTATCCTGGAAATTACTCCTTCAGGGCCGAGGCTACGCACGCTTCCACGATTAGTTCAGCCATTCAGAATGTTTTGGTGTTACCGAATGCCGACATGACATCCGATACTCCCGTCACCGCACGTGGCAGCCTTTTTTGGATGACTTTTCTGCGCTTTGGCCAGCTGTGGAATGAGCCAGAGTATGGCGCAAACTTTCTCGAAATTTCAGGCCCTCCAGGGACTGACGTTCTCGTTGAATGGCAGGAAGTATACTTGGACAGCGCATCTCCTTACGGAGATGAACCCCGTCATGTTTCTTCCTATCCTCGCTCAGAGATGATTTCTATCGGACAGAACAGTCGAACTTCGGTTTCTATATCAGATTTTTGGCCACAATTTTACACGTTTCACGAGGGACTTGCACTGCCCACGGCCGTGAAAATTTCATCTTCCAATAATATATCAATCCATGCCATCGCAGGCATTGAAAGTGATGCGGATGGCAGCGTGGTTTACCCTATACAGCTTCTTGGACGGGAGTATGTCATCTTAACTTATGGGAATAGCGCAGTCCCGGTGCCGGGTCGTCCAAACAGCAAATTGCTAGGCACTCAGTTTGCTGTAGTCGCGACGGCGGATGAAACCGAGGTGCGCATCACTCCGACTGCAAGCACTCCAAGCCACCCGGCCGATTTTCCCGCGAATGAGGAAATCGTGGTTACCTTGCAAGCCGGCGAGGTGTTCCGCCTTATCAACGAAGAGGACCCTGGAGCGGACTACTCGGGGTCTCGCATCTCTGCATCCCGGCAAGTCGCCGTTTTTGCTGGGCATGTCCTGACCAATGTCCCATCCGCAGTGACAGCAGCGGATCATCTTTTCGAGCAGGTTCCTCCTGTCGGACATTGGGGGAATCATTACATTTCATACCCGCTTGCTTCACGTGAAAATGGCGACACCTACCGAATCCTTGCCGGCCCGTCACCCACACGCGTCGCCCTCAATGGACAGGTTTTTCAAACATTGCAGCCTTTCGAGTTTCTGGAAATCGTTTTGGACAGAGCCACAACCATCACCAGCGACCATTCGGTGCTAGTGGCTCTCTTTGCCAATGGCACTTCATGGGATGACCAACCGGGCGATCCATTTCTCACTTATCTCACCCCGGTTTCTCACTTCAGTAAGGCTTACGCGTTTTCCACTCCTCGACTTTATGACAACTGGGGCATTCGCGATCATGATGAGAACCAACATTTCGACCCCTTCGATGCCAGCTTTTTGACTCTCATTGTTCAGACTTCGCACTCTGATCGCATCCGGCTGGACGAAGAATTACTTCCAGCGACTATCTTTTCTCCCATCGGTAGCTCAGGCTTCTCAGGTGCAACTATCCCCGTCGCTGTTGCCAGTAATTTCACAGTCGACTCAGACGTACGATTCGGCGCAATGCTTTACGGTTTTGCTGATGCCACATCCTACGTTTTTCGAGGTGGAGCATCCGTTGGCACTGTGCAGGAGGTAAGCCTGTCATTGCTTGCCGATTCTTTAAAAGCACTTTCCGGCACTCAGCATACAGTCGTAGCCAACCTTTTTTCATCCGCAGGCGCTCCTATTGGAGGTGTGGCACTCGCATTCGACATCCAAGGTCCGAATCCGCAATCAGGTAGCGTCACTACTAACGCCTTCGGCCAGGCTAATATCACTTGGCTCGGCCAGCAGACTGGCACGGACCAAGTCACCGTTTCGTTGGGTGAAGAATCACAAAGCCTTTCAATCGAATGGTTGCCTTTCCTGAGTCACAATAACCTGCCTCCATCCGTGAATGCCGGCGAGGAAATAGTCACTACCTCCACCACAATCACTCTACATGGGGATGTACAAGATGATGGCTTACCCGCTGACAGTCCGCTCACATCACTTTGGAAACAGACAGGCGGTCTGGGCGTAGCAACGATCTCAGATTCCTCCTCTCAGGTCACCGATGTGGACCTGCCCTACTTGGGCACTTATTATTTCCGGTTACTTGCCTCCGACGGAGAATTTGCGGCTTCTGATTTTATTTCGGTACGACGTCACCTTCCGCCTGTGATCGAGGCTTTCTCTTATCACTATTATCGCGGCCTGCCGGGAGCAATCATTCCGCTGGCGGTTAAGGTGGCAGACTTCGACGGTGAGATCGCCAGTGTGGAGTACTTTATGAATGGCGAGTCTCTCGGATTCGGGGAGCGGCACTATGGATATCCAGCCTACCTTCCAGGAGGCATCGGCCTAGAATACGTCATCAACTGGCAGGCTCCTTCGGAACCCGGTGATCATTATTTTTCTGCAGTGGTGACCGATATGGACGGAGCCACAGCGCTACTGGAACCTCAGCAGATCCGGGTGCTCCGTGAACCGGTCTTGGAGTGGTTGGCTCCCCCATCACCCGCGCAAATGCTCATCGGCGAAACCTACCGGTTCTCTCTGCAAATAACGGATCCTGACTGGACCCGCTCAGGATCACCCAACTTGCTCAAAGACGGATTGAACCTCGGACAATTTTTGTACAACTGGTCGACGGGTATGTGGTTTTTCGATTATACGGCAGAGACCACCGGCGCCTTCTCCTTTGTCGCAACGATTCTTTCTGACGTTTACTCCGAGATCCTGCCACAGGCATTTACCTACGAGTCTGAGGCATTGCCAGTGGTCGTTACCTTGCCGCCCGCTCCACTCATTAGTCTTTCTTCTGCGTCCGGCTTTCTCAGCCCGCCGGGCGAGGAGATCGTTCTCACGGCTTCTTATCCCGACTCCCCGCATTTCCAAGGACTCATTTTGAGCTTCTACGCCGATGACGTATTCATCGGCCACGCGGGTTCAAATCCTGCAACCATTTCTTTCACTCCACCTTCCGAAGGGCGCTACTCATTTGTAGTGCGCACGAGCGATGCCTATGGTCGCGATCTGGAATCCACTGCGTTGGAAGTGCTCGTTGCCATTGCACCGGAGATTGTCCTTCTTGCTCCACCCGATGGTGCGGTGTTCGACCATTCAGTACCGCTGAACATTGATGTGGAGGTCACTGCTGGCACAGCTCCGATTTCGTCCATCCAACTATGGATCGACGGTGTGGTGGTGGACACGTTGCAAGGGGACGGGATCATCAGCTTCCAATGGCTGGAACCATCCGGCGGTAAACATCGCATCCACGCCACTGTCACCGATGCCAATGAT
>JBGTCP010000661.1:0-3609 GCA_041748815.1 Chthoniobacterales bacterium | reverse complement strand
TTCGCTCCCTGTCCCTGCTGACATTTCTCAGCACAGCCGCCTTGCAAGCATTTATCAATCCCGGATTTTCACCGGCCGATATGGTGCGTGGCTCAAAAGAGATTTTCACCGGTGTTTTGCGGTTCGACGGAGCGGATGGTCTGCGGATCACAGATTTTGAGGTGATCAAAGGCGAACTGGAGATCGCTCCGCCGTTGAAACTGGCACCCGAAGTCATGAAGCGTTTGCCTGCGGAGGGGGAGATCGGGAAAATCGTCGGATTTCAAGGCAAAGACGAATCCGCCAAACCTGCCCATTTTCTGTTTGTGAAGGGCATGTGGTTCAATGCGACCAACGATGGCGGAACCTGGGTGATCAAGAAACTCGACGACAACATGCAGGGCACCTACGCGGGCGACCCGGCGATGTTGGCCAAGCTCGCATCCTTTTTGGTCGGAAATCCCGATGCTTTGGTGCCCACCACGGTGGGAACCAATTGGTATCACACCGACAAAGTTGCGGACTTGGGCGGTCCAGGGGCCCTTGCCTTGCTCGCAGATGGATCCGATCAGGCAGGGCTGGTTTTTGTAGCCGCCGAGCAGGGGGATCGTCTCTTCCGAGTGGCAGGCAGAAGGAAGGTCGAGGATTTGACCGAAGCGGCGGGAATCACTTCCAAATCCAGACTGGCCACCACGCTCGACCTTGATGGCGACGGAAACCCCGAATTGCTCACCTGGGACGGCGCAGGCCTCAATACGTGGAAATTGTCCGAAGGCAAGCTTGTTACACTGCCTGCGGCCGCGCACGCAATGCCCGCATTGGTGACCTGGTCGCCGACCCGCGTGGGCGGGGTGCCCGGGTTGGTGGTGTTCGCGGGCGGAACGCCCTCGCTGCTCTGGTGGCGCGAGGAAGCCTGGCAGGCCGAAGCTCTGGGGGATGGCGGCATCAGCGCCGGGGAATTCTCAGCGCCGCTCGTGGCGGATTTGAATCACGATGGCTGGCCGGACATCCTGCAACCCGGCAGCGATGCTGGGCGACTCTGGATCGGCTCGGCAGGTGGGTTTGGCAGCGCGGTGGAGTCTCCGGTGCGTGCGAAAGGCCATGTGAGCTACGCGGTGGGGGATTTCAACCATGATGGATGGCTGGATTTTTATCTGAACTCGGAGGGAATACACGGCCTGTGGGAAAAAGGCGGTGATGGAACTTTCGCCGACGTCACTGCGGGCACCGGCTGGTTCTCGAAAAAGAGCGCACCCAACGCATCTATCGTGTTTGCAGCGGACTTCAACCACAACGGTCGTCCCGACATCGCGGTAGGCTCCAAAGGGCAGCCCTTCCAATATCACTTCAATCGCGGATTTCGCACGTTTGCGGAGGAGGGCGAATTGCGTCTGTCGGGAGTCCCCGACGATCATGAGCTGATCGGAGTGCTGGTCGAGGATTTCAATGGGGACGGTTCGCAGGATCTGGTTTTGGTGACAGACAAAGGCGGGGTGTTTGCACTGTTTAACGACCTTTACGATTTGGCCGCAGTCCGGGCGATGCCGGGCGCGGAATCAAACATGCCGCTCACCATCCGATCGGAGTTGAGTGAGAAAAGCGCGGGGGGAATTCGTTCCGCGCATTCGGCGCTTGGAAGCGTGCATATTCCGCTTTCGGAGTCGAAGGTCACGCTCCAGTGGGCGGATGCGAATGGCAACAAGCGATCTCTGCCAGCCACAGGCGGCATCACCACTCAAAAACTAAACCTGAAGGCTCCATGATCATAATGGAGTCGTTTGCTGTCGTGCCGATTCTGATCGGACCCTTGCAGGCTTTGTTGGCGCTGCTTCCGGTGATCCTTGCTGCGGTCGGCACGGCAATTCTGGCGTTTTTCAAGCCCCAGAATTTTGTGCTTTTTCTCCGCTTGCTGTGGAATCAAAAGATCCCGCTGCTCCTGGCAGCCTTGCTCATTACAGGCGGCGTGTGGGGTGTGCGGCAGTTGGGCGGGATGGGGGGTGGCGGTGCCGCTGCCATCGGGGCGGATGAAGATTGGCCCGGGTTTCGTGGAGATCTGGGGCGTCGCGGATGGCTTGCCGGAGCACCGGACCCGACGGCACCGGGTGTGGTCTGGAGACATGCGGTTCCGGCTGGCACATCGATCTTCAGTTCGCCGGCCGTCGCGGGGCGTTATGTCCTGGTGAACACGGCACAGCTTTCGCCGTTCAATCCCACCGGCTCCGGGCAATTGCTCTGCCTCGATTCGGAGACAGGGGAACTGGTGTGGCGGGGAGAGTTGCGTGACATGCGGGCGACCTTTTCATCCCCGGTGATTCGGGACGGTTTGGTGGCGACTGGCGAGGGGCTGCATCTCGCGCGGGATTCGCGGGTGTCCTTGTTCCGGGCATCGGATGGCGGCTTGATCTGGTCCTTGCGCACGCAAAGCCACGCGGAATCCACGCCTGTGATCAGCGGGGCACGGGTGATTGGTGGAGCTGGCCGTGATGGGTACCGCGCTATCGCGCTGGAGCCCTTGGCCGGGGGAGAGCCCGATGTGCAGTGGCATGCGCCGGGCAAAAATTATATGGATGCTTCCGGCTCGGCTGCCGTGCATGAAGACCGGGTTTATGTGCCGATGGGCCGCTGGGGCGGGCTCGGGGTCGCCTGTCTCGATGCGGAGACCGGGGAAGAAATCTGGAAAACCAAGACGCCATATCCGGTCTTTTCCGGCCCGACTCTGCTCCCGGATGAAAACCTGCTTTTCATCGGCATGGGCAATGGAAACTTTGTTCAGACTGCCGAGCAGGCGATGCCTTCGGAATTAAAGTTTCTCCAGGAAAACGGAGCGACTGAGGCAGAATTGGAAGAAGCCAAGAAGAGGCTCGGAGCTGCAGGGGCGGTTTGGGCTATCGACCTGCGAACGGGCGAGAAGCGTTGGGAAATCAAGACGGCAGACATCGTCCTTGCGCAGGTTGTGGTAGGTCGCGGGTCGATTTATTTTGCGTCACGCGATGGGATCGTGGTGCGGGCCGATCATGCCGGAAATGAACTGGCACAGTGGAATGCAAGAGCGAGCGTGGTCGCGTCCCCTGCGCTCGCGGAGGATCATCTCTATGTGGTCTCGGGCAGCGGTATTCTTTACTGCCTCCAGGCCGATACCCTGCAACCGGTTTGGGAAATGCCGCTTGAGGATTCGCCTCCGGTCGATGGGGATTTCTTTTTCAGTTCCCCGACTGTGGCGCATGGCCGTGTTTATGTGGGCACGCCGAAATCCGGCATCGTCGCCGTGGGTTCCCCAACCGTCGCACAGCCGCCCATCTGGGCCGGGCGTGGTGGGCCGGTGGGAGCGAGCGGCAGGCTTCGGGATCGCCCGCTTCCCGTGGAGGTCGAGGAGGAATGGTTTCTGGAATGGAGCAAGTCCGGCTGGGCTGCGAATGGCGAGGCTGCCTTGCACGAGGACTTCGTTTTCCTGCCGATGACAAAGGATGGGGTGAGCGGCATGGCCTGCTGGCCCACGGAAGTGGATAGCACGGAACCGCGCTGGTTTTTTCCCTCCGACCTTCCACCGGGCGGGACGCCGGTCACGGATGGCAATGGGGTCGCATTTATCACCGGAAATCCGGGTCAGGAAGAGCGCGAACTCATCGTGCT
>JBGTCP010000660.1:0-2082 GCA_041748815.1 Chthoniobacterales bacterium | reverse complement strand
CGCTCACCCGCCGGCAGGAAATCGTGCAACAACGGGTAGTGCAACTGGTAGCCCTTGCCGAGGCAAATCCAGAGGACGATGCCATCGCAGAAGTGCTCGAAGACACCAAGGAACTCCTCGCAATGCTTGCCGGATTGAGTGCGGCCACCCCGGGTGGCGTGGACGGTGTACTTGCCAGAGTGGACTCTTTTTTACGGAAACCCACGATCCCTATCGAAACCTTACAGACCGATTCAGCGGAAGTGACCGCAGAGCAGCTTTATGTGAATCAAAAAATCGCTGATCTAGTTTCCTCGGCCGAGATTGAGCAGCTGGATTACCGCGGGGGGCCGGCGCTCAATATTTTCTTTGGTCCTGTGAAATACTATTTCAACCGTTCATGGAGTTTGTCGACAGTGAATTTGATGGTGCTTGGCGCAATGACGGTAGCCATCCTTCTGAGTGTCTACTTGCTGCTAACGAATCAGCTTCGAGTGCGCACCCGCCGCCGCCAGCCATATTGGCGGTAGCATCAATACCCGTCGCTGAGCAACAGCTGAGCAGCGGGAGGGCTGATGAGGAAAGTGGCATCCTCATTCCCCAGCGAGCCGAAGTGCCTGCCATCTTCCTCGGCGGTTCCGATGTGCAGGACATGGGATGTGCCATCCGCAAGCTCGCAGGTGATTGTAGAAACCGGCACCTCCATGCCATGGGTGCGCGTGCGGGGACCTACCCATCGCACCGCATGCATCGAAGCGAGAGTTCCGATGGCGGATTCCAGAGCTGCAGGATCAAAGGCGTGTCCGTCATTTGCCTGCCATCCGCCTGTCTCCGCACGTGAATACACGGTGGTGCGCTCCCCGCGCTGAACGGTGAGAGCGCGTAACAAGGAAGGATCAAACGTAAAAATATCGAGCGATCTCCAAAGGACGGGGGCAATGGGGATGTCGTTAAAAAGCTCGCGATCCACCGCGACGATGAATGGTTCCTGGTCCAGCATTGCATAGACCAACTCGCCCTCAGAACGCCCGAAACGGATGGTCATCAGCGGATGCTCACCGGCACCCACGCCCGGCACATTTTCCGAAGTGAAAGAGCTGATACGGACTCCGAGCTGAGGTTCATCCAGTGCGTATTGTTCGAGATCGGTTGCGGTGTCCGCCACGAAATCCGCCACCTCAGTGCTGCGCAGAAGATCCAGAAATGCCAGAGCCATCGGTCCATTTGCCGGGTATGTGATTTCCTCGGAACGCACAAACCAATCCTCTCCCTGGCGGGCGAAGCTGAATTCCGGGGATCCGGACGGGGTCATGGTAAATCGGTCCACAGTATCGAGATCGAGGCGGATAAGTTTGCGGTCGCGCAGTTCGTTGGGATTGAGTGAAAAAAGGTTGCTGAGTTCCGCCGGGATGAGGAAGATGGCGGAACGATGAGGAAGGTGCACATATGTGGCAGCGCCTTCGATGTCTGCGCTTTCCTCGCCGGTCGCCAGACGGCCCAGCTCAACGACCAGGCGCTGGTCCTCACCATGCACAAGGGTAACCGTCGACGGAGTCCCGCTGAGTCCATATTGACTGACATTACTGCTGTCGCCGGCAAATTTCATAATACGCGCATCCACCACGGCACGCAGAATTTCATCCGCAGTGGCACTATCGGCGCGGGCACGCAGCGGACGGGCGATCTCCCAGTCTCCGCGCACGAGATCTAGTTTGATCTGGCCGTCGGGGCGCTGAATTTCAATACTTTGGACTGTGTCCCACGCAATCGTTGTGAGTCGGTGATCGCGGAAATCATCCACGGGCCGGCTGAGAAGCTCTCGGAGGTTGCCCGGCACCACATGCACGACTTGCTCTTCTGCAAGCCGTAGATAATTCTGGGACTGAATGGCCGTCTCATCTCCGATCATGATGCTCGCAGGCACTCCGGTGCCGCTAAGTTCGACGAGGATTTTCGGGTCCGCCAAACCAAAATCGCGGTGCATCTTTTGAATTTTTTCAAGATCTCCATCCGCTTCGATAGTGTCGGTGCGCGGGATCATCTCGAGTTCACCGATGAGCTGGCCGATCGCGACAGGATCGGCGATGTCGTCCACTGGTTCTG
>JBGTCP010000659.1:0-7451 GCA_041748815.1 Chthoniobacterales bacterium | reverse complement strand
GAGAATGCTTTGGCTGGATTTTCATGCGTTTCAATGAATACGCCATCGCAGCCCGCAGCCACAGCAGCACGGGCAAGCACAGGCGCAAGGATGCCGTCCCCTGAGGTCGTATCACCTCCGCCGCCGGGTCGTTGGACCGAGTGCGTGGCATCAAAAACCACCCGGTAGCCCTGCTCGCGAATCCAGTACAGCGAACGCATATCGGCCACCAGATTCTGGTAGCCAAACGTGGTGCCGCGCTCCGTGAAGAAAAAACGTTTGCAACCTGCTGCCAGCAATTTGTCCGCAATATTTTTGACATCCCATGGTGCAAGGAACTGCCCCTTTTTCACGTTCACAACACGTCCGGTCTCCGCTGCTGCGACGATCAAGTCTGTCTGACGACAAAGAAACGCCGGGATCTGCAACACATCGATCCATTCTGCGGCGGCCACCGCATCCTCCGGCGAATGCACATCGGTGGTCACCGGCACGCCAAGGTCAGCCCCAATTTCCGCGAGCAACTTGCACCCATCCTCCAGCCCGGGCCCGCGGAAGGAGCGAATGGAAGTGCGGTTGGCTTTGTCGTAAGATGCTTTGAAAATAAACTGTACCCCCGTGTCCGCCGCAATGGCTCCAATCTTTTTTCCGATCCTGCGGAGGAATGGCGCGGACTCGATCACGCACGGACCCAGGATAAACACGGGTGACTTGCCATCCATGGTCACGGAGCCAATGCGGATGACAGGAAGTTTGGATTTTGCCATTAGTGAAAAAAATTAAAGCGGACGATTTAATTCGAGCTCAAATGAGTCGAGGTAGTTGGTAATCGGATCATCACGCTTCGGGCGGGGGGATTGCAAGATTTTGTCTGCGGCGCGGAAATACTCATCGAACTCGCTGCTCGCAGTGCCGATCTGAGTGGCCTGCGTCCAGTTGATGTAGTCCTCGATTTCGGACGCAAGCAGGCTGAGTCCTTCGCGAAGCGCTTCCGCCTCCCGGGCTTTGGAAGCAAGGACTTGCGGTTTGGCCGACCCTTCGAGGGTCAGCGCAAGCAGCGAATGATACTCGGCAATCACGGGTTGAAAAAGCGGATTTGCATTGGTGGAAATGCGGGTGAGCCCGAGAGAAATGCGTTGCAGGGCCTCGCGATTCTCTGGTTTGCCAGGTTCCGCAACCAGCTCCAGCATCGTCGGGGATTCCATGACATCCTCCGGTTGCGGTGCGGGTGAAATTGTCTCGTCGAGTGCTGAAGCTGTGGCATTGAGTGTGAGCTGGTCGATGCGGGCTGCCGAGCTGAGGCGTGCCAATGCAATGCTCCACCATTTTTGGATGCCTGCACGGTCATCGACCATCTCGGGAAAATGCTCAGCAATGCGATCCTCAAGTGCAAGGCCGTCGGATTCCGGATCGCGGAATGAAACTAGGAACTCCATAAACTTGGCGCGCCCGTCATCAAAATCCAGCATGGCGCGCACGAGTGCCGCAGCCTTTGCGCGATGCACCATCTGCGCGGTGCGGGGCAGCAGATGAGCCCGGGTAGCCTCCAGCTGATCGAGGTCCAGCGGGTCGGAGCCGGCGAGCAAAGATTGGAAAAGGGACGCGGGGAGTTCGCCATCCTGAATATCCAGCACCCCGTTGAGTCCGTCAGTGAACCACGCCGGCACTTGGGCAATGTGGTTATCCGGCAGTGCCCCGGCACCGCGATAAGCCAGCTCAAGACACAGGCTGCGCAAAATTTCGCGGCGATAATTCATGACAAGCCGGCTGGGATGCCATGGCATTTGCAGCCGGATTGACAGCCCGTCCTCGGTATCAAAGATGCGAAGATCGCCCGTCGAAGCCGGAGTTTCATCGGAAGTAATACCCACCAAAAGCACCACCACAGGCGTTTCCCACTCATCGCGCATGCGCAGTAACTGTAACAAATCGGACTTCGTTTTCTCAGCATAACGCGCCATCGCACTGCGCACCTCCGTATCGGGATGGAAGATCACAAATTGCCTCGACTGGCTGTCCTGCGACCCCCGCGGGGGCTGAACCAATAAAGTCTGAGCACTCACCCATGGAGCGGCAAGCAGCGCAAAAATCAAAATGTGCAGGGAGGATTTCAACCCCCGCAAGATACCGCCCCCCGACCGAAGGTCAAGAAAGCCTCCGGGATGAAATGCGCCCGGGGCAAAAACGGATTGTGCTTGCAGCAAATGCCGATCAGCGGAGGATCGCGGGCATGTCATTGTCCGATGCCCAGATTGATCTTGATTCCGCTCTGCGGGAAAATTTTGGTCACCCCGCATTTCGTGATGGTCAAAAACAGGTGGTGGAAAATTTGCTGGATGGACGGAGTGCGTTGGCAGTGTTTCCGACGGGAGGTGGCAAATCGATCTGTTACCAGCTCCCTGCCATTTTGCTGGACGGCCTCACGTTGGTTATTTCGCCGCTCATCGCGCTGATGCGGGAGCAGGTGGAAATGCTGAAAGCCCGCGGGATCGCAGCGGCACGGCTGGACTCCACGCTGACGGCGGCGGAGGTCATGGAGATTTACGATGCCATGTCGAATGGATCCCTAAGGCTGCTTTATATTGCGCCGGAGCGGTTGGTGAACGAGTCGTTTGTGCAGCGGCTCAAGCGCTGCAAACTCGCTCTCATGGCTGTCGATGAGGCGCATTGCATTTCTGAGTGGGGACATAATTTCCGGCCGGATTATCTGAGACTTGCAGCGATGGCCCGCAAGCTGCGCATCCCGCGTGTGCTCGCGCTCACTGCAACGGCCACACCGGAAGTTGCTGCGGATATACGGCGCGAATTTAAAATCCAGCGCAGCGACCATGTGCAGACTTCGTTTCACAGACCGAATCTGTTTCTCGAAGTGGTGCCGGTCGGAATCACTGAGCGGCCTGCCCGGCTGGAGTCAGCGCTCCGCGAGCCGGGTCGTTTTCCGGCTGTGGTTTATGTTACGTTGCAGGAGACGGCGATGTCGGTTTCAGCAGCGCTGCAGCAAAGGGGCTTTGCCGCCAAGCCGTACCATGCCGGACTCAACGACGACACACGCTCGCTGGTGCAGGATGAATTTATGCACGACCGGATCGATATTATCGTCGCCACCATCGCGTTTGGAATGGGCATTGATAAGCCGAATATCCGTTCCGTTTTTCACTACAATCTTCCGAAGTCGCTGGAAAATTATCAGCAGGAAATAGGACGTGCCGGACGTGATGGCCAGCCATCGCACTGCTGCATGCTGGCCTGCGGCGACGATATCACGGTGATCGAAAATTTTGTGCTCGGTGACACCCCGGATGAACCCGCACTGAGACTTCTGGTGGATCATTTGGTACGCCAGGGAGATCAATTTGAGATCAGCCGTTACCACACCTCGCGCTCGCTCGACGTGCGCCCGCTGGTGCTCGAGACGGTCATCACTTACCTTGAAAAGGCCAAGATCCTGCGTCCACTAGGCGCGGTTTACTCCGGATACCAAATCGCTTTCCACAATAAAGAGGAACGTGTTATCAGCGGACACACTCCCGACCGGCAACGCTTTCTAAAACGGCTTTTTGATTCGGGCAACCGCGGATGGAAATGGCTCACCATCGATATCGGGGAATCCTCAGCGGCCATCGGAGAAAGTGCCGTGCGCATTCGCAAGGCCATCGATTATTTGGCAGAATCCGGGGACATCGAAGTGCGGCCCGCCGGACTCATGCACCGCTTTGAATTGTTGCCGGAACCCACCGGGCGCCCGCCGCACGAAATCGCCGCATGGTTGCACACGCTGTTCACGGAACGCGAACAAAAGGACCTTCAACGGCTGCAACTCGTGCCCGCTTTGGCCACAGAAAAACGCTGCCTCACGCAGCATCTCCTGAAGTATTTTGGCGAAAAAAATACGGAGCCGTGCGGGCATTGTGACCGCTGTATCAACACCGCCCGTCCCGCCAAAAAGCTCCCTCGCTCAGTGATTCCAGAGATCACGCTGGGGGACATTGAAGCAATCCAAAGCATCCGCCGCGAGAACCATGCCGCATTGCGCGGCCCGCGTGCCCTTGCGCGCTTTTTGTGCGGACTGAGCAGTCCGGCGACCACCCGCGACAAGCTCACCCGCCATGACGCCTTCGGCCGGCTCTCGCAGGTGCCATTTCAAGACGTGCTGGAGCAGGTCCTATCCAATCAATGATGTTCGACGATCTGTTACAAGTGCGAGGGTTGGGCAGCACCTATTTCCCCCCGGCGGTCGGCCTGTGCAGTAAGCTGTGAGCTTCCTTGAGACCGGCATTTTCTGTTGGATATGCTGCCCGCCCGCAACTAGCTTGGGGACATGCCATTCATCCGCGATCGTGAATACTCGCCGCGCAAGCCAGATCCGTTCTGGCGGGCTTCGCGGATCGCCGCGCGCCTGTTGCTTAAGCCCGCATGGAGCCTGCGCGACCGGCGCATCGCAGCGGTCCTGTTGGCCGATCCGGGAGTCGAAGACCGGCTTATTGATCAAGCGCTGGCCGGAATTCAGGCCAAGGAAGCAGCCCGGAAATGAACGCTTTCTGGGAATGGAAGCCGGTGATCAATTGGGACGCACCCGCAGGCCGGCTACTCCAGCGTTTAGCCGTGTCGTTGGAAGGTGCTGGTCGGTTCGAGATCACCGTTTTCGGTTCCGCACCACTTCAGTTGTCAATTAACAGCTCTTTGGTGAGCGGGGATGTTGACATTTTCTCGGCAGTCGATTTTACCGAATTTATTCAGAAAGCCGGCTTGGGTAAGGGCCAGACTGAGCCCTATATCGAACAGACGCCGCCAAATGTCTTCATCGTAAACCCGGCCTGGCATTCGCGGGCGCACCGCGAGCAGAAATCCGGTGTTGAATGGACGTTCCCGCATCCTTTGGACATTTTGGTTTCCAAAATGAAGCGTTGTGCGGACAAGGACGTAAATGCATTCCGCCTCGTCATTGAGGAAACAGGACATCCAACGGAGGATGAGTTGCGCGTTGCGTTGCAAGGAGTGGTCGACATGTACCGTCCGGCATTCGATGAGGAAAACCCTGGCGGCAATCCAATCGCCAGCACTCAGATGCTCTGGCGTACGATCTTTAACCATGATATTGATGTGCGTGCGGAAATTATCCGGCCCGCACTCGAAGCCCGCCGGGCAGCCTATGGTCTTGATGTTAGCCATCGCGAGACGCTCCGTCGCCGACTGAATGAGTGACTGGCGCGATCCACCACTGGCGGCTTTTATTTTATCACCGATAAATGCACCCCACACTGCTGACCTGGAATCCGCCCGCTCAACGCGGCAGCGTTTCAATCCATTGACTCGCGAAGGTTCGTGCGGCTCCATCTGCCGCGAGGATTTCTTCCAATGACGGGTGCTCGATGAGCGCGTGTGAGTCCATGGCGGCTGCAACGCATTCCCAGATCTGCGGGAAGCGGATGCGGTTTTGGAGAAATGCTTCGACGGCGATTTCGTTGGCGGCGTTGAGGACGGAGGGCAAAGTGCCTCCGACGGCACCTGCGCGGCGGGCAAGATTCAGGGCCGGGAAATCGGCCAGGCGCGGCGCTTCAAAATCGAGCTTAGCAAGCTTTGCAAAATCGATGGGCGCCAATGTGTTCTGCACACGGTCGGGCCAGGTGACGGCGTATTGGATCGGAAAACACATATCGCTGTGACTGAGCTGAGCCAGGATTGATCCATCCACAAATTCCACCATGGAATGCACGATGCTTTGCGGATGCACAATCACATCCACGCGATCCATCTCCACATCAAAAAGCCAGCGCGCCTCAATCATCTCCAAGCCTTTGTTAAAGAGCGTTGCGGAGTCGATGGTGATCTTGCTGCCCATATCCCAAGTCGGATGTTGCAGGGCTTGAGCGGGAGTCACGTTCGCGAGCTCTGCCGCTGGTGTTGTGCGGAAAGGTCCGCCGGATGCGGTGAGAATGAGGCGGGTGACGGTGGACTGATTTTCACCTGCCAGGCATTGAAAAATGGCATTGTGCTCGCTGTCCACCGGCAGGATTTGCACGCCCGCCGCACGCGCTCTGCTCATGACGATCTCGCCCGCCATAACGAGGATTTCCTTGCTCGCGATTGCCAGATCTTTCCCCGCATCAATTGCTGCGAGCGCGGGTTGAAGTCCGCTTGTTCCCACGATGGCGACCAGCACCATGTCGGCTTCGGCCAGGGTGGCCAGCTCGCACAGCCCGTCCATTCCCGTGAGAATGCGCGGGCTGTAATCGAGTTCCGCTTCGAGTTCGGGGAGGCGGGATGGGTCGCAAAGACAGATCGTCGACGGGCGTTGTGCGTTCGCTGCGGCGGCCAATGCACTAGCACTCTGGTTGGCTGCCATGCCAACGATCTCCATGCGGTCGGGGATATCGAGCGCCACTTTAGAAGCACTTTGACCAATCGAGCCGGTGGCCCCCAACACAACGACACGACGTTTTCTCATGAGATTTTGAGGACCAGGTGGATGTAGAAAAATAACAGCGGAGCGGTGAAGAGCAGCGAGTCAATGAGGTCCAGCGCGCCACCAATTCCCGGCAACATATTGCCCGAATCTTTCACCCCGCAACTCCGCTTCACAATCGATTCAGCCAGATCGCCAATGACCGCGGCGAAGCCGAGTAACAGCCCGAGGATCGTGGCATGCATCCAGGTCATCCCCGGCAGACGGTCCGGGATCAACCAGAAAAGTGCATAGCTGCCGAGCAGCGCGATGAGGAGACCGCCAATGAAACCTTCACGCGTTTTTTTCGGACTGATGTGCGGGACGATTTGATGTTTTCCGATCGCGCTGCCCACGAGATAAGCGCCCATGTCACTGAACTTCGTCACGAGGATGAGGTAGAGCACATAAAAATGCCCCATGACCTGACCGTTTTCGCCCGGCGGGATGACATAAACGATTTTTGTCACAAAATTAAACAGCCACACCACGTAAAGCAGGCCGAAGATCGTGTAGGCCATCGTTTCCAAAGGCATGCGGTCGCGCGTGCGCTCAAACATCTGGCGGGTCATGACTCCGAGTAGAAACACCAACAGGACTGCAACTTCGAAGTCGTAAGATTCTGCCGGGCCACTGGTTCGAAAATACACAAAGCTCCCGACGAAGAGGACCGCTGCAGCAATCATCCCCGTCAGCTTAAAATTGGGCAGCCCTTTGGCATCCAGCATCCGGAAATATTCCCAGAGTGAAATCAGGCCAAGCGAGCTGATGAGGAAAAAGAAGCCCAGTTCAAAGCCGGAAAAAATAATCGCCAGCGCAACGGTCCATAGTGCTATCGAACTGGCGGATCTAAATAAAAAAACGGACTTCCTGCTATCTGGCATTGGGTTGGGATATCGCATGAATGCCGGACCGCCGCAAGCTTGAAGCAGGGTGCTCGCATAAAACAGGAAGAGGTTCGCGCAAAGTCCGCAAAGCACGCCAAGATTTTCACTAGAGCATTTTCGGTTTAGTTTGTCGCATATTGACT
>JBGTCP010000658.1:0-4572 GCA_041748815.1 Chthoniobacterales bacterium | reverse complement strand
GACGGATCACTCACAAACGTGAGTTTCGCCGCATACTGGCGCTCAATAGCAATGAGCAATTCCTCGTCCTCGTTGCGAAGACGCTGCAGCACCACCGGATGCACGACAACGCGGAAGTCATGCACCGACTCCTGATATTTGCGCAGAATCGAGTGCAGGCTGCGCTGGACCTCAATGCTCATGGAGGTGGAGGATTTCACGACGCCGCGTCCTCCACAGGTCACGCAAGTGATGTAAAGTGAGTCGATGAGACTTTCGTGCATGCGCTGGCGGGTCATCTCCATGAGCCCGAGCTGGGAAAGCGGCAACACATGCGTCTTTGCCTTGTCGCGCTTGAGCCTTGTTTTCATGCGGGTGTAGACCGCTTGTTGGTCTTTGCGGTTCTTCATATCAATGAAGTCCCCGATCACAAGGCCGCCGATGTTGCGAAGGCGCAGCTGACGGGCGATCTCATCCGCAGCTTCCAGATTGGTCTGAAGAATGGTTTTATCCATGTCGCGGCTGCCTTTATTCCGCCCGGTATTCACGTCGATCGCGATGAGCGCTTCTGTTTCATCGATCACGATGTAACCGCCGCATTGCAACCAGACCTGTCGGTGAAAAGCATCCTCGATCTGCCGGTGCACACCGTAGCGCTCAAAAATATTCTGCGGTTCCTGGTAAAGCTGGATCCGGTTGCCCGAGCGCCGCGAAATCTGCCCGGCAATATCGCGCATACGGTTCACGGAGTCTGGATCATCGCAGATCACTTCGTCCACATCGTCGGTGAGAAAATCGCGGACCGTGCGATCAATCAACCCTGGCTCCTCAAACAGGCAGGCAGGAGCTTTTTTGGTCTCCAGATTCTCCTCAATCTGCCGCCACTGCTCGAGGAGGATACCAAGATCACGTACGAAATAGCGCTGCTTCTGGCCTTCACCCACGGTGCGGATGATGACGCCCATACCTTCCGGGATCGTGAGCTTTTGCAAAATCGTGCGCAGCCGATCTCGTTCTTTGGGGTCCTCAATTTTACGGGAAACACCGCTCTGGTCGCTGTAGGGCATGAGGACGAGGTAGCGTCCGGCGAGGCTGATATTTGTGGTGATGCGCGGACCCTTATTGCTGATGGGGCCTTTGGTGACCTGCACGATCACCTCGGAGTTCACAGGATAAATATCCGGAATATCCTTGGCGGAGATGCGTTTGTTATTCGACGACTTGCCGCCGCGGGAGACTGACTCGATCCCGTTGTCAAGCGCTGCGGGGATCGCGTCCCAGAAATGAAGAAACGCGTTCTTATCGAACCCGATATCCACAAACATCGCTTTGAGGCCATGCTCGATATTTTTGACGCGGCCTTTGAAAACGCTGCCGACGATGTTGCGTTCCGATGTGCGCTCAATGGCATATTCCTCGAGCTTGCCCGATTCCATGAGGGCAACACGGTGTTCGAGTTTTTCACAGGAGATGACGAGGCGGGTATTGGTAGGTTTTTTAGCGAGGCCCAGCAATTGTTTGACTTTGTTGATCATTAAAAAATTTTAAGTAAAAGGTGGTATCTGTGGCTGATGGTGTATCAGCAACGGACTGGAGGGTGATTGGTGAAGAGGGGGTTGCCATGGTTCAGCGACGGCGGAAGATACGCCGAAGGATATTTGGACGGCGTTCCTGGATTTGCTGGGAGCCGACCTGATCCGCCTCAGGCCGCACATTGGGGCGGGCCGTGACGCGTTGCGTCTGAGGCGGGCTGGAGGGCGCGGTGACGATATCCGATGAAACATCGGTTGGAGCAGAGGTGAGAGCGGCAGGAATGGCGCGACCAAAATCGATACTTGCGACGTATTCAAAATTGCCCGGTGCGGGATCGAGTTTAGCGAGTGTGTAGGCTTCCGGTTCCTGACCATCGAGTTCGAAGGCTTCTTCCAGGATTTTAGCAACAATGGGGGCGGAGACGGCACCGCCAGCCTCGGCTCCCTGCACGAAAACACACACTGCGTATTTTGGATTTTCGTAAGGCGCAAACGCAATGAACCACGTGTGGTTGTCCTTAACGCCGCCGCGCCAGAATTGCGCGGTGCCGGTTTTGCCCGCGACCTCGTTGTCTTTGATGCGTGCTCTGCGCGCCGTACCACCATCCTCATTGACAACGCGCCACATACCCCGGCGGATGCTCTCGATCTGGTCCTCTGTGACGCCATTGTCCTTGAGATCACCCCTCCGCCGTGCAGGCTGCTGCCGTGTCACCTCGCCGTCATGAGACAATACACGGTCCACGATGCGCGGATAATACGAGACTCCGCCATTGGCAACGGTGGCGGTGAGCATCGCCATCTGAAGCGGCGAGGCGAGCACGAAGCCCTGGCCGATGGACGTGTTGGCTGTGAATCCACTGGACCATCTCTCGCGGGGCAGATTCTCCGCGAGCCACTCGGGACCTGGAAGGATTCCTGGACTTTCTCCCGTGATCTCCATGCCCGAGCGCTGGCCGAGCCCGAGGATGTTTCCCACCGCCACAATGGAATCAATGCCTGCTTTATTTCCGTAAAGGTAGAAATACGCGTTACAACTGACTTTGATGGCCTGCGAGAGATTGATAGAGCCGTGCGAGCCTTTGCCGTGAATCCAGCAGCGCATGAATTTGTTGCCATACTGCACGCCTCCGGTGCAGGTGAATGTGGAATTCGCTCCAAGGCTCCCGGTCATTCCAGCGAGAGCGATCGGGATTTTATAAGTCGAGCCTGGCGCGTAACCGCTCACCGCGCGATTGGTCAGCGGATCGGTCCCGTCATCCATAAGGGTGGTCCAATCCGAAACGGAAATACTCGGTATAAATGTGTTTGGATCGTAGGACGGCACAGAAACCATTGCGAGCACGTCGCCATTATTGGGATCCACCACGACAGCCGCGCCGCGTCCCACAGATCGCATCGCCTCCTCAGCGATTGCTTGAATACGGGCATCGATGGTGAGATAGACATTGTCTCCAGGTGTTGGCGGGATGAACTCCACTTCGCCTTCCACGACGCCTTTGGGATCCCGTTGCAGGACACGCACGCCGGGTTTGCCACGCAGATATTCGTCCATGTGCAACTCGATCTGCGCCTTGCCTTCGACATCGGATTGGTAAAATGTGAAATTTTGCGCATCGACCCGGTCCACATCACGCGGTGCGCCGACATACCCGAGAATGTGCGATGCAAAAGCACCATAGAGGTAGTGCCTCACGGGTTTCAGCGTGAGATCCACACCCGGAAGCCCGACATCATGCTCGGCAAAACGGGCAAGCGTTTCAAAATCGATATCCTCCATGTAGGTGAAGGGCACCTGGGTGTCGTTGCGGAAATGCCGTCGGAGGTTTTCGGAATTGTACGGCCGCGCCAGCTCGAGGTCGATGAGCCGGGGCAGCACTTCCTCATTCACAATTTTAATGATGTCGGTCTCTTTGGCGTTCTCCAGATTTCCCCGCACGGTGCGCTGGAATTCAAACTGCGGAGTGCTGCCATAGCGCTCGCGATATCCGCTCACCATATCGGGCAGATGAAAATCGACTTCGTAACTGGCGCGATTTACCACGAGTGGCAATCCATTCCGATCACGAATCTCCCCGCGCACCGATGGGATACGCACAGTGATTTGTGATGCGCGGCGGACTTTTGCCGCATATTCATCCCCTTGAATGACCTGCACTTCCCAGAGACGGGCGACAAGGGTCGACATGGCTCCGAGGACGAGCAGTCCAAGTGCCAGCAGTCGCAATGTGATTCCCAAGCGTTGCATATGCAATAACTAGATTCGAAAGCTCCCCGACTCAAGTGTATCTTCAAGAGTTTGACCAGTCAGCGACACGATGAACCAGAAAAACACATAGATCAGCGGAGCAAGAAAGAGCGCAAAAATGCCGGGGCCCAGGATGCGCCAGAGAATTTCATTATCCCAAAACCACCCTGCCCGGTGAAATGTGATCAGCGCGTATTCAATAAAAACGAGAATCGAAGTGGTCAGCCCGCTCATCAGGCAATGCACTTCCCAGCGGCCACGGAGGAAGAGCGGACGCAGACCGTGAGCCATTGCACCCAGAAAACTGAAGACCACCGTCGACGTGCCAAACACAATATCGGGACTGCCCGCCGCTTTTGGCAGTGAGGTGAGATCCCACATCAAACCTCCGGCCAAAGCCAATGCCAGCATGTAAGGCAACGGCAACGCCATCGCTCCGTAGCAGAGCAGCACGGGAATAATGAGCACCCTCGCCCCGTGCAATATCTCGATGGGCGGGATAAAGTGCTGCACCACGCTGCTCAAAAAAAGCAAGAGGATGAGGATTAAAAACAGCGCGATCCGTGCCATGGGATACTTACTCTACCTCCTCTACGGGCGGACGATTATCACCAAGGACCACAAACACATCCTGCAGCTTGCCGAAGTCCACGGCCGGATTCACCTCCGCCATGCCTTGCAGCTCGCGGATCTCAAAGTCGCGCACCGTCCCCAGCAAAATGCCCGGCGGAAATACGCCGCCCACTCCCGAACTGAAAACCCGCTGACCTTCCGTCAAACCGGCGTCCCGTGAAAGAAAGCCCAGGATCACGA
>JBGTCP010000657.1:0-1636 GCA_041748815.1 Chthoniobacterales bacterium | reverse complement strand
TGCGGTGCCGAGCTTTTTGAGAGCGCGGCAGCGCTCGCAGGCGGTGACGGCATTGACCGATCTTCGACTCATTGATGCCGCCCTCGATCAATTGGCACTGGAGGAGAATCTGCCCGAGGGCACCGTGGTGGAGCCTTCGGCAATTATCCCATATTTGAAGCCAGGCAGTAAGTTGCACACGCGACTGCAAACCACACCAGCCATGGATGTGTTTGGGAATCCCTACGGAATCCTGCGTGTGGGCGCTGAACCGGGAGTTCCTGCTGCGACTGCCCTGCGATTCAGTGATGTGGCGGATGCTGAGTTTTGGGCACCTTTCGAAATCCTGAGCGAGTAAGTTCAGAAGGTTTGGCGTTGCTCACTCAGTCATTCATGCGCCCAACGCTGCGACTTCCGCATGGGGCTGCCTTCCCTGCCAGTCTGGTTGAGACAAAGCTCGCTGCTCCCAGTTGTGTGCTGCGTTCGATGGGGCAGGCACCGGCGGCGAGGACTTCGATGTTGCCGGCTGCGTTCACCGATTTGCCTTCGGGATCGACCACGCGACGCATGGCCGGGGTGATGGTGCTTCGTACTTTAGCGGTTTTTCCCGCAGAAATGCTCACGCGTTTGAATGCCTTAAGCGCTTGCAGCGGGGTGCGGAAATCCACTCCATTCCATCGCACATACAGTTGGACCACTTCCTCAGCATCCCGCTTGCCGGTATTTTTCACCTGCACGATGGCGGTGATATCACCGTCCGCAGCTGGCTCGAGAGTGAGTTTCTTGTATTCAAATTGTGTGTAGCTCAGCCCGAAGCCGAACGGATAAAGCGGCTCTTTTTCCATGAAGCGATACGTTCTTCCGGACATTGAATAATCTTCATAACCTGGCAGGTCGCGCACGTCTTTGGGCCACGTGACGGGGAGGCGTCCGGATGGAGAAACATCGCCGAAGAGGATATCAGCAACTCCCTCGCCGCCTGCTTCACCGGGGTAACCGACCCATGCAACCACGTCGGCAAAATCGTGCACTTCTGGGCAACTGATCGCCCCACCGCCGGTGAGCAGGACGACGAGCTTCGCCCCGGCGTCTTTGATTTTGCGTAGGAAACGGACCTGATGCTCCGGCAGATCGATGTTCATACGATCACCGATATCACCGGAAATAATCGCATCGCCTTCCTCGCCCTCCATCATCGGATGCACACCCATGACAGCGATGCACACATCGGCCTTGGCGGATTCAAAGCTCACCCAATCCACAGGGTTGAGATTCGGATGCGCTGTCTGGCAGCCCATTTTGTATTCCACCGCGCACGACGGGTCGACTCTGCCCACGATGCCTTCCAGCACTGTGGTCAAACGGTTCGAGGCTCCGAAATAATTGCCAAGCAGGACGTCCACACTCGCAGCATGCGGGCCGACGAGGTAAAGCACTTTTAGATCGTCTTTCAGCGGCAGAAGATTGCCTGCGTTTTTAAGGAGCACAAATGACTCCGCAGCTGCCCGCCGGGCCAGCGCGTGATGCTTATCGCAACAAAGGACCTCAGGCGGAATCGATGTCAGCGAGGCAGGTGGCTCCGCGTCCATAAGGCCAAGCTTCACCCACGTGCGGGCCAGCCGCGCAAAGCTCCGATCAATATCTTCCTCGGTGAGCA
>JBGTCP010000656.1:0-3837 GCA_041748815.1 Chthoniobacterales bacterium | reverse complement strand
TTCTGAGGTATGTTTTGGACGGCGCAAAAAATAGGGGGCGGGAATTTCATCGATGTGAATGACGGCTCACTGTTGACCCCCCTAAAAGGAAGCCGTTCGGAGGAGATACCAACGGACCTTGGTATGGACTCACCAATGGCTCGGCATACCTTTGGTCAGCATCAAAGCAAAAATGCAGATGGCATCCGGTGGGGTCTGGAGAATCGGTTTGACTGCCCGGAAAACTTCGTAAAAGAGCCTGTGCGGGGTTTTCATGGTGCAAGGAATGTCAGAATAGCGGATGGCTATGACGGATGCTGTGGTGGGGATTGTGCGCAGTTGTTCGTGCCTTCGGATAGGGATGTTCAAGCTAGTCACTTCGGATGCCCTCTATAATCTGTTTCTTTCCTTCTCTCTGCCGTTCAACACGTCCAGCATGCCGCCCCATCCGCTTAGAAGTGTGGGGAGTTTTTGCGGGCAAAATCGGCGTTCTCCCGGCTGTGCGTAAAGGGCCTCAATGCGTTTGGCATCGGCCAATGTTGGCATGGCGCGGCGAAGGCGGCGAATGTCATCGTGACGCCAGGGCGTTGTTCGATCGAATATCTTGGAAAGAATCTGAATGATTTCAGCCTCATCTTCTAAAGGCTTTGGCATATTCTTTCCTTTCCCCTTCGGAGAAGGGGTTAGGGGTTCTGATGTTTCTATTGAAGATTTAAATGACGGTTCGGGTGACAAATCGGGCCGCTCTTTTGTCGGGTTTGTCACCCCCTCGTTGCCGGATTTGTCAGGGGTGACAATTTGTTCCTCCCTCGCTGTGAGGGTGATTCGGAAGAGGTTTGTGCCGTGCGGACCGCCTTGTGGATCGGTTTTGATTTCGCCTGCAACTTCCAAGTTTCGAAGACATCGCTGACATTGTCGTTCTGAAAGGTTTGCTTTGATGGAAAGGCTTTCAACTCCCGGCCAGCATTTCCCTGAGTCGTCCGCGTGGTCTGCAAGTGCGAGCAAAACCAAGCGGTCGGACAATCGTGATTTGCTGTGCTTCCACACAGAGACCATGATGCTGATGCTCATTTACTTCGTGGAAAGCTCGGCCACCTCGCGGAGCAGACGGGCAGAATCAAAACGGAGTCCACCACCAATCCTGAGAGAGTGGCAATCTCCCCGGCGCACAAGGTTTCTCATGGTGCGCGGTGATACCCGGATCAAAGCTCCTGCCTCATTGAGTGTTAGGATGCGCGGCGGGTCGCGGCGGATGACTTCGGCGCGGCTAGGGTCGAAGCGGTCGAGGTTGGTTTCAGTGCGTCGGATCGGCGCGGCGGATTTCGGCATTGTCGGATCGGAAGTGATGCTCATAGGGACTTATCTTCCCCGATATTTGTCGAACCCCTGCCGGACCGATTGCGGAATTTTCTGGTGACGATATGTGCGGTATTGCGTCCACTTGTCCGCCCTTTAATTTACAGCCTCGCCAGCCGTTGCCGGATCATGGTGAGATGCTTCTCACGCTTGAGGGATTGCTCTTGGCGGCGTCGGTATTTCTCCAGTGCCTTCTGGGTCTCGCGGTTGTCACCGATACTGACGCCCTCAGTGACCTTTGCACGTTCCGCTTTCGGTGGGAGTGTAAGCAATCCGGTGGAGTCCAGCCAAGTGGCGACGGCCAAAGGTTCCCGGCTCTTGACGGCATTCACTGCCTGAATGAGCAGGATGTTCATTCGCCAGCTTTCATCATCCCGCCAGCGTTTGAAGCAGTCAAAGAGGAACCTGTCGAACCTCCCCCGGCCAAGCGCAAGGATGCTTCGGGATAGCGCGTCCAGTTCCATCTTGCATTGAAATGGTGGTGGTGCTTTCTCAGGCAATTTCTGCGGGTCCGGCGATAATAGCCGTGTCCATGTCCATGAGTTCGCAAGCTCGGCCAGAGTCTTGAAGTAAGCGGCTTTCGAGTCTGGACGGCTGGTCACTTTCAAAATCCTTTGGCGGTCGGACGCGGGCAGAACGAGGTATGAAAGCACGATAGCGCGAAGATCGATATTGACCTGGCCACGGTCGAAGCCACGTTTTGCAGCATGGCCGGATGCTGTCCGGCTCAAGTCGGCGCAATGTTCATACTGCACAAGGGCCGCGTAGGCACTCTCGCTGAACTTCTCCATTTCGGTGGTAGTGAACCGCCCCTCAAAAATGTCTTTCAACTCTGGATCATTGATGTCCAGCCAATCGGTTTCGGCGTTCTTGGCCAGTCTCGAAGAATCGGACGCGCTAGGATGCCCTATACGGCGTTTTGATTTCTCGGGAGTGTCAGGAGTCTGGACTTCTGGAGGGACTTTCTTTGCCTTCCGGGTCTGGTTGCTCATGCTTAGGCGGCTTGGAAAGGGATGACATCGGCCATGCTATCGGACAAAACTTTCTCTGGTGTGAGATCCCAGAATGCCGCTGCGATGGCTGGCCGCATCAACTTCCGATAGTGTTTGATGAGCACGTCCACCCCGCGTGAATGTCCCAACTGAGTAGCCACGTATCCCGCGTCTCTGCGGTGCGCGTAAAGCGCGGACGCAAAGGTGTGGCGCATGGCATCCTGAGGCCAGCGTTCAATGCCTGCCTGCCGGGTGAGAGCTTGGAATCGCTTCGGGAAATTCACGGTGTCGAGGATCGCCCCGCTGTGCGGCGTCGGGCAGACTGCCAGCCAACGGGCAAGGGTCGGGTGAATGTCCACGTCCCGGACCCCGGAAAGGCGGGTCTTTGCCTTTGTGACGGTGATTGCCGGGTTTTCTGTTTCCATGTCCACGGCGTCCCATGATAGCCGTCCGATTTCAAAAGGGCGGATCCCCGCAAACAATCCGATGGCCACATACGGAAGCAGGCAAAGATGGTCCGGTGTGGCGGGCCTTCCGTCCTGGGGCTGTGTAAGCCGGGTGCGGTATGCCTCGGCCAGCAAGCGGGCAACGGCGGCGTTGTCGAGGATCACAATTTCCGCTTGCTCCACGGTCGGCGGTTCAATCCGGGACGCGGGGTTCGTGCCCACATACCCGCCCCGGTTCTCAATGGGGAGTGAAGCGCGGCGGTTGCGCTTGGCGATGGTCTGGAGTCCTTTGTAACTGTCCGGTGCAAGGGCATACTCGAACAGTGCCCTTATTTCCGCCAAGTCGTTCTTGCGGCTTTGTGGGGCAAGGTTGCGCGATGACAGCCAACTCTCAATGTCGTGTTCACCGATGTCTTTGGCCAGTCGCTTCGGTCCGGCGAACCGGGCGAACTTGCCACACCTACGGGAGAGTCTTTCAATGGAAGCCTCACGCAGTCCGGCCAGTCTGCGGTTGTCGATGTAGGCATCCACAAGGTCGGCCAGCGTGATGTCCCCTTTCTTCGGCGCGGCGTGTCTGAGGTAATAGGCAACGGCGGATGCCAGCGTGACTTGCTCGGCTCCCCCGGTGCGGAGTGTGTCAATAGCGGTCTTGGCGTCGATGCGTTCGGCTTCGGTGAGATCGAAGGCAACAGCTCCCTCCCTTGCATATTTCAGCCGTAGGCGTCCGGCGAACCCCTCGGCGGCGGTGCGAGT
Organism: Chthoniobacterales bacterium; assembly: GCA_041748815.1. Taxonomy (GTDB): domain Bacteria; phylum Verrucomicrobiota; class Verrucomicrobiia; order Chthoniobacterales; family CAKUMP01; genus JBGTCP01. The sequence goes on along the minus strand of JBGTCP010000656.1, from coordinate 311 downwards.
CTTGAAGCTCTTTCGAACCCTGCCCTCGGTTCCTACTTCAACATTGCTGTCCACCTGCCAAGTCCGGGACGTGCCGTCCCGATGAATCCGTTCCCGGATGACTGGCCACTCTCTATCAACAAGGTCTATCTTTTTCGGTCTTGCCATGTGCCGAAAGTTGCAGAAAAGGGGAGTTAATGCAAGGGTTTTTGACACCCCCGCGTCATTTCATCATTTCCACTTAGGGAGAACAGGGGTCTGCAAAACCCCTATTCGCGGGTTCGATTCCCGCCCCCGCCTCTCCCCTCGGAGGCTTATGAATACAGGGTTTC
>JBGTCP010000655.1:0-2563 GCA_041748815.1 Chthoniobacterales bacterium | reverse complement strand
CGCGCCGGGTTCGTGAGGTCCGGCTCGCCGAGGGATTGAGCGGGGGGCAATGCCGGGGTGAGCCATGCGACGAGGAACATGGCCATCAGAGATTGGATCACAAAGAAGGCGTATTCCTCGACGGGGAGGTATCCGATTTTTTTCCAGAACTGCCCGTCCGCAAATCCCCAGATGCCTTTTGCAGCAGCAAAGTTGTCCCACGGAATGGTGAAGATCATGACTGCGAGGAGGACGAGTCCGCATGCGGTGAGCGCGGGAGCATTCCAGAATTGTGCACCAGCCAGCCAGCCAAGGAGCAGCATCCAGGGGAGTGTGAAGCGGCAGTGGAAGGCAAAATAGGTCATCGCTGCGAGGGGTTGGGAAGCGGGGATTTCAAGGGGATGAAGGATTCCCTTGTAATGCGGAGGGATTTGATGAGAATTTCCGTCCCGAGTTTATGAGCATCCTCAACCGATATATCGGAATGCAAATCCTGACGAGCGCGCTTTTCGCCACCTGTGTGCTGAGCGTCGTCCTGGTGCTTGGCAACATTTTCAAGCGTTTGCTCGATTTGTTGGTGAATCATGATGTGCCTTTGGATTTCATTTTGAAGTTCATGGCGTATATCTTGCCGTATTCGCTGACCTTTACGATCCCGTGGGGATTTTTGACGGCAGTATTATTAATTTTCGGGAGATTATCTGCTGAGAACGAGCTAACTGCCATGCGTGCGAACGGGGTGAGCTTGTTTCAGATCTCGGTTCCGGTGATCGTGCTGGCGGTGGTTTTTTCGGGGACCTGTCTCTACATCAATGTGGTGGTGGCACCGAAGGCGCAGGACCGTATGCGGTCGACAATGTTTGAGATTGCGACGAGCAATCCGCTGGCGCTCTTTGGCAGTGATACGGTGATTGAGAATTTCCCGGGGCGGCGTATTTACATCGGCGAGAAGGATGGGGCGACGCTGCGGGATGTGTTTATTTTTGAAATGAACGACAGCTATGTCCCGGTGCGGGTGACTCATGCGTCGCGGGCGGTGTTGGAGACGGATTCGCTGGAAGCCGATCTGCCACCGCATGAAAAATTTATCAATATGCGGCTTTTCGATGCGCGCTATGAGGAGCGGGACCCTGCGGATGCGCTGGACATTCTGGCGATCCGCCACGGGATCACGATGGCCGAGGGTGTGATCTCCATCTCTCTGGAGGAGCTTTACGAAAGCAATATGCGCGGCCGCAGTCTGGGACAAATGACGATTGAGGAACTTGGCAATGTCGGTGACAATATTGAGACCGAGGTGGAGCAGGTAAGTTCTGCCCGGGTCGAAATTCATAAAAGATTTTCGTTTTCCCTGGCCTGTCTGGCATTTGGTTTGATCGCAATGCCGCTGGGCATCACCGCGCAGCGGCGTGAAACGTCGATCGGATTTGCACTGAGCATTATCATCGCATTCACATATTTTCTATTCATCATCATCGCGGAGACGATGCGTGGGAATCCCGAGGCGCGTCCTGAATTGCTGATCTGGTTGCCGAACGTGGTCTTTATCTCGTTGGGGGCATTTTTGATGTTGCGCATGTTTCGGAAGTAGTGGGTTGCCGCGGAGAAATACGGCGGTAAGTTTGCTTCACGCATGGCATCCAGTCGCAGTCGTATTTCATTCCGCCTCACCACGCAGATCATGGGATTTTTCATGCTGTGCGCGGCGATGTTCTATGCGGGTGTCAGTCAAAGTAACAATGCGGCGTTTGTGATCGGGTTTGTGGTGGCCTCGATGGTGGTGATGTCGGCGTTGCAGGGGTGGGGGAATCTCCGGTGGGTGAGAGTGCGCGCTGATCTGAATTCGCAGGTGTTTGCAGGCGCGGCGGCAGCTCTGAATGTGGAGTTAACGAATGCGTCGAAGCATCCCGCTTATGCGCTGCGAATTTCTCAGCGGCATGGCCAACGGGCTGGTCAGAAATGCGGCGTGATCGCGGGGCAGGCCAGTTGGCGGGGAGAGGTGCCTGTCACATTTGCAAAGCGCGGATTGTGGCCGATCCCGGAAGTAGAAGTTTCTTCGGTGTTCCCGATGGCATTTTTTGAGTTCAGGCGGCGTTTTCAGGTCGACCAGTCGGTGGTGGTTTATCCGGAGTTACTGGGAAATGCAGACTTTCCGGAATGGAGTGGCGCGAGTGCGGACAGCGAAGCGGCGACGCGCAAACGAGGCGGGGATGACTTTGCTGGCGTGCGTGGGTATTTGCCCGGCGAGTCGCAGCGGCATGTTGATTGGAAGGCAGTGGCGCGGGGTGCTCCGTTGATGGTGAAGGAGTTTGACGGCGGGTGGGAAGCTGTGCTCCAGCTGACGCTTGAAACCGCTCCGCAGGAGGACCTCGAAGGGAAGCTCTCGCAACTGGCGCTCTGGGTGGTACGGGCGGGGAGGGAAGGAGTGCCTTTTTCGCTCAAGCTCCCTGGTATTCATCTGCCGACCCATAGCGGGTTGGGTCATCAGAACGCGTGTCTGGAAGCGCTTGCACTGGTGGCGGTGGAGGATGCGGTATGAGTAAGGCGGATGTCTCCGAGCTTGCTCCACGGCGGGCGATCACGT
>JBGTCP010000654.1:0-4044 GCA_041748815.1 Chthoniobacterales bacterium | reverse complement strand
GGCACGATTCGATCCGCAGGCGGCTATCGAATATGCTTACGGAAGTATGGACGGCCGTCGGGGAGCATTTATGGCGGGCAGTGTAGTGCGTGAATGGGCCGGGCGCGATTTCAATGCCGCGTACTCCTGGGCTCAGGGCCTGGAGGGGCAAAATCAAATGATGGCGATGGGTGCCATCCTTGGTGCCAAGGCGCAGACCGATCCCGCTGAAGCCGCACGCCTCGCAGGCTCACTTCAAGGTGATGGACGCGGTATCGACTGGATTTTCCGTTCCATCGCCGAGGAATACGGCAAAGCCAATCCACAGGCCGCGATGAGCTGGGCAGCGTCCATCACGGATGACGCACGCAAGCGGGATGCTATCCGCCGGGTCTCAGAAACATGGGTGGCAGCGGACCCGTCAGGAGCCGCTGCATGGGCACGGAGCAATCCAAACACCGAAGAGGCTGTCTCAATTGCCAGGAATTATGCAGCACAGGTCGCATCCACGAATCCCGCCCAGGCGCTTGACTGGGTGCGAAGTTTGCCCGAAGGCGATGCACGCAATCGCAGTATGGCAGCAGTGATCAGCCGCTGGGCCGAGACCGATCCTAATTCAGCAGGCACTCATCTAAATTCACTGCCCCGCAATGCTGCAACCGATGCAGCGATTGAGACATTCGCCCGCCGCGTGTCTGCCGACGACTCCGTGGCATCGCTCACATGGGCGATGACGATTCAGGATGAGAACACGCGCAACCGCACACTGATCGAGATCGGCAGATGGGCACACGAGCAGGATCCCGCAGCAGCAACGCAGTGGGCTGAAGCCAACCAAATTTCCGATGAGGTGAAAACTGCCATCACGACTGGAAGGGGCGGACGGCGCGGACGCCCGCCATGGGCCGGGCTCGATTAAGCCATTGGATTTTGGCGCTTTGCGTGCTTGAATGCCGCGAGGAATGTCTGCCACACCGTCACCACCTGCCAACGTCCCACCGACTGCGTCGCAGCCCGGGATCTTTTGGTGGCGCGGAAGCGAGACCAGACCGCTGGTCGCTGCGTGTCATATCGCGTTCCTGTTGCTCATTTTCTCGCTGGCAGTGAGCTGGGTTTTTGCACGGCTGGATTATTCATGGAACTGGGATGCGGCGTGGAACTATCGGGAAAAATTTCTGCGAGGGTGGGGGCTCACTATTTTGCTTTCCGGGTGTGCACTGGTGGGGAGTTTGATAACTGGTGTTCTAGCGGCGCTGGCAGGAAGGTCGCGGTTTAATCCGTTGCGCTACACAGCAAAATTCTATGTGGAAATTGTGCGGGGCTCACCGCTGCTGGTACAAATCCTGGTACTTTACTATGGCATCTTCGAAGTCGCGGGATTGCGCGATGCCTTCTGGGGCGGGGTGGTGATTTTGTCGGTTTTCTCGGGAGCATACATTGCGGAGATTGTGCGCGCCGGCATCGAGAGCGTGGGCAAAAGTCAGTTGGAATCCGCGCGTGCTGTCGGATTCACCAGCACTCAGACCTATCGTTACGTGATCTTTCCGCAAGCAGTGCGGCAGGTCCTTCCACCGCTTGCCGGTCAACTTGCTTCTTTGATCAAAGACAGCTCGCTCCTCTCCATCATTGCAGTGAGTGAACTTACCCTCAACGCGCAGGAGGTGAATGCTTTTACCTACAGCGCATTTGAGAGCTACCTGCCACTTGCCCTTGGTTATCTCATTCTCACGATTCCCATTTCACTTGCTAGTCGCGAGCTGGAAAGGAGGTTCCGCTATGAAACTTGAGATCTGTGGTATTTCAAAAACCTTTGGTTCCCAGCAGGTGCTGGCAGAAATTGATTTGACGCTGGAAAATTTGCACACGCTGGTGCTCATCGGTCCCTCGGGGTCGGGCAAATCCACGCTGCTGCGCATCCTTGCGGGCCTTGAACACAGCGATGCTGGCAAGATCTGTCTCAATGGCGAAGCAATCCCTTCGACCGAAGCGAGCCTGCTGGCTTACCGGCAAAGCATCGGAACCGTGTTTCAAAGCTTCAATCTTTTTCCACATCTGACTGCGTTTGAAAACATCGCCCTGCCGCTACGGGTCGTGCACGGACGGTCCGTCGCAGAGGCAGCAGAAACCGCACACGCCATGTTGGATCGATTCCAGCTTGCCGCCCACACTCACAAACGCAACGCGGAGCTCTCCGGTGGCCAGCGGCAGCGTGTGGCGATCGCACGGGCTGTGTCGATCCGACCCCGCCTGTTGCTCTTTGACGAACCCACTTCCGCATTGGATCCCGAGATGACAGCCGAAGTGCTCGACCTTATCTCGGAGCTGCGCAGCGAGGGACGCGATATTGTTCTCGTGACACATGAGATGGGATTTGCGAGACAGATTGCGGATTCTGTGGCATTCCTTGCGGATGGCCGGTTGCTTGAGACCGGTCCCGCCGATGCCGTTTTCGATGCGCCGGTCTCGGCAGCTGCCCGGCAGTTTTTTTCTCGTATCCTAAAATATTAATCCCCTCTGATATCTTATGCTCGAACTTAAAAATCTCACAGTCACTGTTGAAACAGGCAGCGAGTCGAAAAATCTCCTCAGTGGGGTTTCTTTGCAATTTCCCTCATCTCATCTGTGTGCGGTTGTCGGGCCCTCCGGTTGTGGTAAGAGCTCACTGCTCAAGGCCATCGCCGGATTGATCGAACCCGATGATGGTGAGGTGCATTGGCGGGGCCGCAATCTTTGTGACGAGGAAGACCTTGAGCCCCATGAGATCGGCTATGTGCCGCAGTTCAGCATCGCATACGAGCGGCTTGACGTTTGGGAAAGTGTGGAAACTTCCATCCGGCTTCGAACCTCGGGGCAATCCAGCACACAGATTGAAGCTCACACCCAACGCATCCTTCATGAAGTTGGACTGGACGGTATCTCCGACCGACGGGTGAACGTGCTTTCGGGGGGGCAGAAACGCCGCCTGGCTCTGGCACTCGAAATGGTCACCTCACCCTCACTCCTGCTCGCCGACGAGGTGACAAGTGGCCTCGACCCGAAGTCCGAGGAGGAAATTGTCCAGCTTCTCAAAAACATCGCCACTCATGAGGATCGTATTGTTCTCAGTGTGACGCACAGCCTGCGGCATGTGATGGATTACGACAGCATCCTCGTGCTTTACGAAGGTTATGTCGCCTACCACGGGTCCCCGGAGCACCTGCGTCATTACTTTGACGTCGAGACACATGAGGAAATTTTTTCACGACTCACCAAAAAACGCCCCGAGAGCTGGCATCAATCGTGGGAAAAACATGCGCGCTCCTTCTACGACGCAATGGGACTCGATGGCAAAAAACCGCCCGCCGCTTTGCCGGTGATGAAGGATTCCGAACGCACTAAAAACCGCGAGGAAACCTTGTATGGACTCCCGGTGAGTGAAGTGGACTATCTCGGAAACAAAGAATCCGATGAAGCGGAATCCACCAGAAAACTGGATCTTGCGACATCCGGCAACAGCCATTGCCCGGGGGGCGTTGCACAATTCCTCACTCTGCTGCATCGACGCTTCCGCTTGTTTTTCCGGGAAAAAGGGCAGCTCGGGTTGCAGGTGGCTATGATCCTCGGGTTCCCTGTTTTGGTGGCGATCTTTGCCATGGATGGCATTCCCGCCATTCGGAGTCTGGAGATGGGATTGGATGTGAACATCATTGACCAGCTCACTGATGCCCGCAGTTACGCAGAAGAAGCATCGCGCTCGGGCGGGCTTGTCTCGGGCATTGTGATGTTCCAGGTCATTTTGCTCACGCTGATGGGAGCGAATAATGCGGCCCGCGAGATCGCAGGGGAACGTCTGATTTTTGAAAAAGAAAAACTCGGTGGAGTGCGGGCGGCGAGTTATGTCGCGAGCAAAGTTGCTTTCCTTGGCATGCTCGTGATCGTGCAGTCGGTCTGGATGGGTCTCTTCGTGAAAGTAATCTGCCGGTTCCCTGGAAGTATCATCGATCAGCTCATACTGTTGGTGCTGGTGAACGCCTCGGTCACGGCATTGAGTCTGGCGATCTCATCGATGTCGCGCACTCCGGAGCA
>JBGTCP010000653.1:0-2858 GCA_041748815.1 Chthoniobacterales bacterium | reverse complement strand
AAAAAGCCCTTGCGGATATTAAGACCACTGTTGGCAATCTGATGCGCAATTTTCCGCTGCCGGGTTGATCCCGCAGCGACGCTTAGCACTTTCAATACATGGAACTGACCACCAATCCTTTGCGCGAAGGGCAAACCACCCGTCGCGTTCCTCAAGCATGCTCGGTAGTGATCTTCGGCGCAACCGGCGACCTCACTCACCGCAAGCTCATCCCGGCGCTTTACAACCTAGCAGCCGATGGTGAGCTGCCACCGGGCACCCGTGTGATTGGCTTTGCCCGACGGGAAAAAACCGACGACGGTTTCCGCTCCGAACTTGAGGAGGCAAATAAAAAACTCTCGCGCCAAGGACATGACCAGCAGCTCTGGGATCACTTTTCCCAATCCATCTTTTACCATCAATCCGAGTTCGAGGATCATGACGGCTACAACCGCCTGCGCCAGCGGCTCGAGGAGCTGGAATCCGACACCGGTGCCACACACAACCGTTTGTTCTACATTGCCTCGGCCCCGGAGTATTTTGATCCCATCCTCGAGCATCTAAAAAAAGCGGGCCTCAGCGAGCCAACCGAAAATGCGTGGTCTCGTGTGATCGTGGAAAAACCCTTCGGCGTCGATCTCGCTTCCGCACGCCACCTCAACGAAGTGGTAAGCAACACTTTTCAAGAGGAGGATACATACCGCATCGACCATTACCTTGGCAAAGAAACCGCGCAGAACCTCATGGTTCTTCGTTTTGCTAATGCGATTTTCGAGCCGCTCTGGAATTCCAAATTTATCGATCAGGTCCAGATAACCTGCTCCGAGGATCTCGGCATGGAAGGCGGGCGCGGAGGTTATTACGACAAATCCGGAGCACTCCGCGATATGGTGCAGAACCACCTGCTTCAACTCCTGAGCCTTGTGGCCATGGAGCCACCCACCGATCTTTCCGCCGATGGTGTGCGCGATGCAAAAGTCGCCGTGCTCCGCAGCCTGCGCCCCTTGCTCACAGCCGAGGATGTCGCAGCGAATGTCGTGCGCGCGCAATACACCGAGGGTTCTATTGATGGCAACGCCGTGCCCGGCTACCGCGAAGAGGACCGTGTAAATCCCGACTCAATGACCGAGGCGTATGTTGCCCTGCGGATTTTTATAGATAATTGGCGCTGGGATGGCGTGCCTTTTTACATCCGCATGGGAAAACGTCTTCCGAAGAAGGTGACCGAAATTTCCATCCACTTCCGCAAAGCTCCCAATGTGCTTTTCAACAGGATGCATGTGGACCTGCGCGAAAATGTGCTTGTGATGCGCATCCAGCCCGATGAAGGCATCTCGCTGCGCATGGTGAGCAAAATCCCCGGAGCCAACCTGCGCATGGAATCGGTGAAGATGGATTTCCATTACAGCACCTCATTTGGTAAAGCGAGTCCTGAGGCGTACGAAAGGCTGTTACTGGACGCCATGGCAGGGGATGCCACGCTCTTCGCCCGCCGCGACGAGGTGGAAAATGCATGGACGTTCATTGATCGCATCCTCACCGCATGGCATGATTCAGCGACTCCGCCGGCCATGGCGGAGTTTCCAGCAGGCTCATGGGGACCGGCCGAAGCCGATAGCCTGCTCGCCGAAAAAGGCCACACGTGGCGCAGGCTTTAAGATCGTAGGACACGTTTTCATGGCAGCTCATTCGTTCACGCCCGGCAAAGAAGTCGCTATCTCGGAGATCGAAAAAGAACTCCGCGCGCTCTGGGAGAGTAACACCGACAGCACCAGAGCATCGCTCATGAACCTCGCCATCTACAGCGAAGCCGGCGATGCACTTGAGCGCAACACCGCACTGCTTGCAGAAGTGACCCGCGAGCATGCTTGCAGAGCACTCCTCATCGCATCCGGCATCCAACGCGAAGCCACCCCGCCACGCGCATGGATCACCGCTCACTGCAACCTCACCGGACACAAAAAGTCGGTTTGCTCGGAGCAGATTTCTTTTGAGTTGAATGGCAAAGCGGTGGGCCGCATCCGCAACACGGTCTTCGCGCATCTGGACTCCGACCTGCCGCTCGTGCTGTGGTGGCAGGGCGCGTTTTCACGGATTTTCGAGCCCCGCTTTTACAGCATCATCGACCGTCTGATCGTCGACAGCACCGATTGGACGGATCCGGCGGCGGGTTTTCTCAAACTAAACGAAGCGATTGAAAACTCTCCGCTCGGGCTCATCGTGCATGATCTGTCATGGTCCCGGACTCATTTGTTGCGGGCATCCCTCGCGGCGCTTTTTGAAGATGCGCAGTTCACTGCGGAACTCGAAAAAATCCAAACCGTAAAAATCATCCATTCCCAATCCCAGCGTGTCACCGCTCAACTTCTTGTGGCATGGCTTGCAACCGCGCTGCACTGGCAGACGCCAGAAATCACTGACTCCGGTTACACATTCAAAGCGAAATCCGGAAACTCCATCCGCGTGGAACTCACTGCAGAGAGAGGCAAGTCTCCGGTTTCCGCGATCAGGATCACGACCGGAGGCGGAGAATTCAGCGTCATCCACGACCACGACTCCCGGTTTGTGAAAGCGATATCCCCGTCGGGCAACGCTCAACTTTTCCCGGCGGATCCCACAGATCTCGCAGCGCTCGTCTCTGGCCAGCTTGCGCGACATGGCAATAACCGGTTGCTCCTCGAGACACTTCCCTGCCTGAAAAAGCTTTTGCAGCTGGCGTCCTGAGACGAGGAGTCCCCTGGCGGAAACAAAATTCCTGTCAAAAAGAGCTTGCCTTTCAGGCTGAATCCCCCATATTCCGCCACTCACTATGGCAAAAACAGCTTGGATCGAAAAAGAAAAACGTAAACGCAAAACCGTCGAGAAATACGCGGCAATTC
>JBGTCP010000652.1:0-6753 GCA_041748815.1 Chthoniobacterales bacterium | reverse complement strand
CATCGATGAACCCATGGTCGGCCTCGATCCCACGCATGCGCGCATCGTGAAGGACGAACTCAAAGAACGCAGCCGAAACGGTGCCACGATTTTTCTTTCCACCCACACACTCAGCGTCGCCGAGGAAGTGGCGGATCGCGTTGGCATCGTGAACCATGGCAAGCTCGTCGCAGTGGGCACCATCGACGAGCTCCGCGAATCCAGCCAGCAATCCGGCGCACTCGAATCCGTCTTCCTCGCGCTCATCAACGAACAACCGGTCCAGACCTGATGAAACAACGGCATGGATGGAACGAGCGGGGCGAAGACCGGATCAAGCGGGAGTTTGTAGCCAACAAGTTCGGCGGCTCGTGGAGACTTCAGTCCAAAGCCGAAGGCGAAGAGGAATGGACCCAACACGATCCTCCCACGCGTGAGCAACTGGAGACGTTGCGGGATATTCTTTTCCGCAAATACCAGCGTCGGCGTGCATCATACGAGGACGTCCAGTCCATCGAAAAATGGCTCGAAGCGCTCCCGTGAAACTCACGCCCGCCGAGCAGGACAAAGCCTCTCTCTGGCATCCCTTCACGCAAATGGCGGACTGGTGTGACCCCGGCCACGAGCCATTGGTCCTGCAAAGCGGCAAAGGAGCCATGCTTCGAGATATTCACGGAAACGAATATCTTGATGGAAACTCATCCATCTGGACGAATATCCACGGCCACGCGCATCCTGCGATCAACGCAGCCATCGAAGCGCAACTACGGGAAGTCGCGCACGTGTCATTCCTCGGCTTCACCCACCCCACCGCTGCTGCCCTTGCGGAGCGGCTCATTGAATTATATCCCGGCAACCATCTGAAAAAGGTCTTCTTTTCCGACAATGGATCGACCGCCATGGAAGCAGCCATCAAGATGGCCGTGCAATACCGCCAGCAAAATGGCGAGCCGGAGCGGACTGGATTTCTCGCCTTCGAAAATGCCTACCACGGCGACACAATGGGTGCCACCAGCCTGGGAGGAATGCGACTCTTCCACCAGCGCTTCGCCACCCACCAGTTTCCCGTCACACAAGTGTCCACCATGCAGGATCTGGAAAAATTTTCCGCAGCGGAACAAATCACAGCCATTGTGATCGAGCCGTTGATCCAAGGAGTGAACCGCATGCACATCTGGCCCAAAGGGATGCTCGCAGAGTTGCGCGCCTGGTGCGACCGGCACGATGTGTTCCTCATCGCCGATGAAGTAATGACAGGATTCGGACGCACCGGCACTCTTTTTGCCTGCGAGCAGGAAAACGTGACCCCCGATCTCGTGACACTCGCCAAAGGACTGACCGGCGGATACCTCCCGCTCGCTGCCACACTCACGAGCCAGCGGATCTACGATGGATTTCTAGGAGCGGGTGATATGGAGCGTCCATTATATTACGGCCACAGTTACACCGCCAATGCACTAGGCTGCGCCGCAGCACTGGCCTCACTGGATTTGTTTGAGAGCGAGAGAACCCTGGAGAACCTCGCTGCAAAGATCACGCGAATGCGTGAACTACTCGCCGGATTACAAACTCACCCCCACATCGGGGCCATTCGCCAATGCGGCTTCATTGCCGGGATCGACCTCGTGGCAGCGGACGGCAGCCCATTCGACCCTGCCGCAAGAATCGGAAAGCAAGTCTGCGATGCCGCCCGCAAACACGGCCTCCTCACCCGCCCCATCCTCGACACCCTCGTCCTCATGCCCCCCCTCTGCACCACAGAGACTCAGTTGGAATCAGCCGTGGAAGCCGTTCGCAAGGGAATTGATCAAGTGCTGAGACCGTGTCAGTTACCGGCTTAAATTTACAATCATGGAACTGCACCGCTCACTCACTGCGCGTTAGCGACGTTCAATGCGGCGCCTTACTTGTTATTTAGAAATTTGCAAATGGGGTGTTCCACTCCCTCGGTGGTTCATTCGTTTTCTTGAACCCGCACAATTGCCGTATCCCCAACCGATTTCCAATTTTCTTGTTCAGAGGTTTTTCAGGATCATCAATTGTGCTGTAATCGAGTTCCGAGAGGAACTCGGAATAATTGCTTTTAATAAACTTGATTACCTTAAGGACATGTCGATCCCGGCAATCATCGAGGAGCATAATGCCTCCCTGCTTTAGCAACCGCAACGAGTAGTAGAAGTCGAGAAATACATCCTCGAAAAGATGAGAACCATCGATGTAAATGAGATCAAATTGCGCGTTTCTCCGGACTAAATCTGGTAACACCAATGACGAAAAGTCCTCGTGAAGCGTAAAGTGGTCCGAAAAGCCCTCGTCTGAGATAACTCTGAGTGAACTTCCGCGCCAAACTTTGGTCTGAAAGGGATCAATGGCGGTGTGGTGGTAGCTACCGGGAGATACTTCTTTCAAAGTCGAGAGGAAGGTGATCGCCGATCCGCCAAACGCTAAACCAACTTCTAGAGTATTCGTGCATCGTTCCCGAAGAAGCAGTTCTCGAATCGCACGAATGTTCCCTATCGTGGAAACAGCAGAAATTTCTACTTCGTTACCGTTTTGATCCACCGACTTGCCGGATTCGATCATTTCCCGCAATTTGGAGCTGAACTGAAGATATGTAGTATCCATTTTGATTTTATGTTAATCGCGTGAAATCGGGGCCAAGAAATTGGGAGTCAGTCAAGAAATATTAGCACTGTCAAGATTTCTCGAATCACACTTGGAAAACGGCTCAACTTTCTCCTTACTAAAGACGCAGTTGCTTCGTCTTGAATTTGCCCGTCCTTGGAACTCAGGTTAATCCAAGTCCAGCGGCACACCCGGCTCGGGGACGACAATGTCGCTTTCAGACAGTTCCGCGCTGAGTTTGCTGCGGAACCATTCGACCGCAGGTGCATCGCCATGAACGAGCACGACTTTGCGCGGGCGCACCTTTTTTGCGAAGTCGCACAATGACTCCCGCGAGGCGTGGGCACTGAAATTGAATTCCTGCAGCTGGCACCGGATCTCCATCTGTCCACCTGCCTCCGAAAGTGCTGCGTAGCCACCTTGCCCTGCAGTGCGGATCTTGCCCGCCGGGCTGTCGGGATCGGAGTAACCTACGAAAAACAACGAGCAATCCGGATTTGAAAGTATCCGGCGTGCGAAAATGTTGGAGACCGTTTTTTCGGTCATCATCCCGCTCGAGAGCGCGTAAATGCGCGGACGATCCACGGGCGTGGTTTCGATTTTGCGGCTGTCGAGAGTGAACGGATGCACGGTGTCGAGAATTGACAAACCCGAGTGATGCCGGGGCCATCCCGCGGCGTGTTTGTCGTGAATGACCGTCACTTTCGTGCTGAGTCCGCCTATGTAAACGGCATGTTTTTCCAGCATTCCCTCATTCTCCATATCGTAAATCATGAGGAGGATTTCCTGGGATTTCCCGAGCGCGAACACGGGGACCAGCGCGCTGCCGCCGCGCTGGAATGATTCATTCAAAGCCGCTGCGAAGCGCTCCATCTCGCCACGGCGGGTGAAACCCTCGGGGGTCGGACTGTCGCCGCGAGTGGTCTCGATGATCAATATGTCGATATTTTCCGTAGGCAGTTTGGCACCCAGCGACATGCTTTGGTCTTCAAAATTCACGTCGCCCGTATACAGGATCCGCTTTCCTTCGTGCTCGAGCAAAATGGCAGCCGAGCCGAGGATGTGACCGGCGTCGTGCATGGAAAATTTGACTTGCCCGGTATCGCCGGCATCGGCGCGATCACCATTGAGCAAATACTCGCGCTCCAGTGAGCAGGTAAGCCAGTTGTTTGAGAGTTTTTCGACTTCGCGATGTGTGAAAAACGGGTATTCCACAATGCCCTCGGCATCGCGCCGTTTAGTCATGACATTAACAGAGTTGTGAAGCATCGCATCTGTCAGATCAATGGTCGGCGAAGTCATGAAAACGGGGACGTCACCATATTTTTGCTGCGCGACGGGAAGCGAGCCGACGTGATCCTGGTGCGCGTGGGAAATGAGGATGGCATCGACCTGTTCACCGGCTTTGTTAAATTGCGGAAGGGCATCGCGTCCTTCGCGCTTGGGATGCAGGCCGGCATCGATGAGGATGCGCTGATTGCCAAATTCAAGAAGGTAGGAATTGGAGCCGATCTCCACTCCACGGGTCAACGAGGTAAGTTTGGTCACGAGAAGTAAAGCATGGCGGGGCGACGGACCGAGTGCAAACGGATTTTCCTGTGCGAAGCGCTGGACATGTTTAGCCGCACCGGGCAAAGTGTGCATGATGAGCGAGAACGAAGAAATGGTGCTTGTGATCCGGCGCGAACTTTTTGACAGGCTGGGTGCATTTCAGGGCTTGTCCTTTGAGATCGAGAAATACCTGCCATCAATCCATTCAAGAGAGAACAACAGCTTCCTCCCCCGCTCGCGCGCCGAGCAGGATCCTTCGTTTAAACAGATTATACCTTACGTGATCCTCACGCATCAGGGCCGTGTGCTGCATTATGTGCGTGGCAAAAAGGGTGGCGAGCAACGCCTCGCGTCCAAGGGCAGCATCGGCATCGGTGGCCATGTCAATGAAGGCGACAACGGCCTCGTAGCCATGGACGGAGCCGCTTACGCAACCGCTGTGCAACGGGAAATCAGTGAGGAACTTCAACTCAACACCGGCTACTCGAATCGCATCGTCGCTCTTCTCAATGACGACTCCAACGAAGTCGGCCAAGTGCACCTCGGCATCGTGCATGTCTTTCATCTTGAGAATGACCATGTCTCCGCTGGTGAGGCCGTCATTGAGAATTTGCAATTCCTCCCGCCTGCGGATCTGCATGCGAAGCGGGATGCGCTGGAGTCCTGGTCACAAATTTGCGCCGACCATCTCGAGCGCTTGATAGGAGCCGGAGCGTGAAATTTTTCGCAGCGGCAGGTTTGATGTTATCGAGCCTGTTCTGCGCCGGAGCTGCGCCGGATATGCTGGTGCCGCGGGATACGGAATATGAGATCCGGGGGGATTTCGGGACGATCACTCAGTTCCCGCCGCGTGCCGCTGGTGAGGGGCCTGTGTGGCGGATGCAAGTGACCAAGCGCCCGGATCATCCTGATGAATTCGCGCTCCATCACAAGATGCCGATGGTGCTTCCGCAGGGTGTGGGAGGAGTAGCAAAGTTTGCACTGAGAGGCATTGGCGCATCAGCCGACGACGCGCAGCTGCTGCTTTACCTCCGCTCGTCCACGCCGGAACGCTACCATCCAATGTCATTGTATTTTTCACCCGTCGCGGGGGCGGACTGGGTTGAGTATTCGCTGCCGCTCCGCATGAATATGGACTACGCTGCCGGGGAGGCGGAGCTCCTCATCATGCCAAGCACGAGGGTGCAGGAACTTGAGGTGGCCGACTTCCGTATTGAAAGAATGCCGGACGGTGTCGATCCGATGTCTATTCCGTTCGAAGGTTTATTTTATCATGGTCGCGGGGAGAATGCGGCGTGGCGTGGCTCGGCCGCAGAGCGCATTCGCAAACACCGGATGACGGATGCTGTAATCGAAGTGGTGGATGCTTCCGGCAAGGCGGTGCAGGGCGCGAAGGTGGATGTTCAGCTCATCCAGCATGCGTTTCGATTTGGTTCCGCTATCGACGCCGGATGGGTTTTTGATGAAACTCCTGATGGAGAAAAATACCGGGATGCCTTTCTGCGCAACTTCAACGCGGCAGTTCCCGAGAACGACTTGAAGTGGCCCGCCCTGGCCGAAGAGTGGGAAGGATTTTCGCTGGATCGTGCGGTGCGGCTGCTCGAATGGTCGCGCGATCACCAGCTCTACATGCGCGGCCACACACTCATCTGGCCAAACTGGGACAAGATGCCCAAAGAGATGCAGTCATTCAAAGATCAGCCCGACGAGTTGGTGAAAAAAATCGATGCGCACATTCAATTGGTTGCCACGCGCACTCGCGGACTCGTGGGCGATTGGGATGTCGTGAACGAACCGCGCACCAATCGCGCAGTGCAGGACATCGTGGGCGATGAGGTCCTGGCGGACTGGTTCAAAGCGGCTGCGAAGGCCGATCCAGACGCCGTGCTTTACCTCAACGAGTTTGACATCCTCAGCGGCGGCGGTCGTATCGAGCAAAATCATGCAGCTTTGGAAAAGATGCTGCAAGCGTTGCTGGACGCCGGGGCACCGGTGGGTGGAATCGGATTGCAGGCACACATGAGCTGGGTCGTGACCGAGCCGGATGTGATCATTGAAGTGCTGGATCGTTTCGCAAAATTCAACCTCCCCATCAAGATCACCGAGGTTAGTTTGAACATGAATGATGAAACCGTGCAGGCGGATTACACGCGGGATTTTCTCACGGCGGCGTTTAGTCATCCGTCGGTGGTGGGATTTTTTCACTGGGGATTCTGGGAGCAGCGGCATTGGAACCCGGATGCGGCGATGTTCCGCGCCGATTGGACGCCGAAGGCCAGTGCGATCGCTTACCGCAAGCTGGTGCTGGAGGACTGGAATACGCAGGGCGAATTCAGCAGCGGAAATGATGGCAAAGTTGAGTTGCGCGCGTTTCACGGCAAATACAAAGTCACGGTCACTCATGCGGGCAAAACATCCAGTACGGAACTGAAGATTTCGGAGCATTCCCCACAGCACCGGATCGTTCTGGAGTAAATCCTGAAGCCCTCGAGGCCGACCGTTTCGTAGTAACGGGGATTGATGAATGACAATTGCCAGAGTAGTATCGAACCATGAACTGGCTTCGAATTGTAATCGCACTCTTGATCGGCATCGCTT
>JBGTCP010000651.1:0-2536 GCA_041748815.1 Chthoniobacterales bacterium | reverse complement strand
ACGATTGCACTGCCATAATTGGAATTATCAATCACACAACCATTCCGCAATGCAACACAAATATTCAGTATTAATGAACGCAGTCTATCGCTGAAAATCGAGTGTGAGGGGTATAGAAATGCCGCTTTAAAGCGAGCTGAGGGCTTCGTCGAGGACGGCAAGGAGGAAGTCGGCGTCTTCGGCGGTGATGCACATGGGCGGCTTGATACGGAGCGTGTTACCCTTGAGTCCGCCTTTTCCGATGAGCACACCGAGTTCGCGGCATTTCTCGAAAACCTGCATGCATTCCTTCGATGCCGGGACTTTCGTGATGCGGTCTTCCACAAGTTCAACACCAAGCATGAGGCCCATTCCGCGCACGTCGCCGATGATGGAATGTTTCTCAGCAAGTTGATGAAAGCCAGCCAGGAGCTGGTTGCCGCGTGCTGCCGCATTTGCCTGCAAACCCTCTTCCTCAATCACCTCAAGTACCGCTTTGCCTTGCGCGCATGCCATGGGATTTCCGCCAAACGTATTGAAATGAATCCGCTCCGCCATCACCTTTGCAATCGCTGGTGTGGTCACCACCGCCGCGAGCGGAAATCCATTTCCAATTCCCTTCGCCATAGTGACGATATCAGGAATCACACCTTGGGTTTCGAATCCCCAATAATGACTGCCCGTGCGTCCGAAGCCCGCCTGCACTTCATCGGCAATGCACAGGCCACCCGCAGCACGTACCCGCGCATAGGCTTCTTTTAAATACCCATCGGGAAAAACCACCGCTCCACCAACACCCTGAATCGACTCGGCAAAAAATCCGGCAACCCTCCCCGGTGTCGCATATTGAATGGCCTCAGAAATTTCCTCGGCATACAACGCGCCGGAATCAGGCGTCGTCCAGCGACCACGATACAAGTCAGGGGCCACCGCGTGATGCACGCCGAAGTTGTGCGGGACATTGAACTTCCAAGTGTGGTGAGAAGTGAGACCCATGGTGGATTGGCTGCCACCGTGATAGCAATTTCGCAGTGCCAGGATATCCCAGTTGCCGGTCGCAGCCCGAGCCATGAGTGTCGCTAGGTCATTGGCCTCTGAGCCGGAGTTCACAAAGTAGCAGACCTTCAAATCGCCAGGCATCTTCGCAGCAAGCGCCGCGCTGTATTCAGCAATGCCGGGATGCAAATAAATCGTGGTCGTGTGTTGAAGCAATTCGTTCTGCCGATGCAAGGCAGCGAGCACCTTCGGATGGCAATGCCCCACACTGACCGTCACGATTCCGCCGAAGCAATCGAGATACCGCCGGCCCGTTTCGTCGAACAGATATTGCATCTTACCCTGCACAATCATGAGCGGCTTTTTGTAGTAATGAAAGATGCCCGGATTCACATGCGCATGCCGCTGAGCAAGCACCTCCTCGGCGCTCGGGCCGGAGTAATGAGCAGGAGTGAAATCAAATGCGGGAAGAGTGGGTGTGTTCATGTACGAAATCCAATACGGTGAAAAATGAGGTGTAGACTAAATGCGATGCCAAAGCCCGAGAACCACGAAAAATGGTAGAGCGAAGTGAAGAAGGTTGGCACAGATTCCGTGCTGAGCAAATTCACCTGCACCAGGAATCCCGGCACATGCGGAAGAATGCCAAGCACCAACGCCAACAACGCGGCCCGCGAGAAGCCCCGGCTGTAGCGATAACGACCATCCGTCGCATACAACTCATCAACGGCGAGCTTTTGTTTACGGATCAAATAATAGTCCGCAATCATAATGCCGCCAATAGGACCGAGCAGCGCGCTGTAACCAATCAACCAGCTGAAAATGTAACCGCTGGGATCGGCCATCAGCTTCCACGGAAACATAAGAATGCCAATCAGCCCGGCAATGATCCCGCCCGTTTTAAAGCTGATCTGCCGCGGCCAGAGATTCGAGAAATCGTTCGCCGGTGAGACAATGTTTGCGGCAATATTAGTCGTGAGCGTTGCAATTACCAGGGCCACAAGACCGGGCAGAACGACCAGCGGATTTTCAAACCGTGCGAGCAGCGCAACCGGATCCCAGATCGCTTCGCCGAAAACCACCAACGTTGCACTGGTCACCACGACCCCGATAAATGCAAACAGGGCCATTGTCCCGGGCAATCCAATCGCCTGCCCCAGCACTTGATCACGCTGGGATTTTGCGAAGCGTGAAAAGTCCGGAATATTCAGCGAGAGCGTCGCCCAGAATCCAACCATGGCGGTAAGCCCTGGCACAAACGCCGACCAGAACGCTGCGGGAGTCGTGAAAGCGGATGGCTGACTGAAGATCGGGCCGAACCCCTCCGCAGCAATCAGTGCCCAGCCGAGCAACCCAAATCCCACCGCCAGTAAAAACGGAGCCCCCAGTTTTTCCAGCCACCGGATGCAATCAATCCCGCGCACCACAACCGCCATGTTCAAAAACCAGAATGCCATGAAACAGGCAAATTCAGCCGCGGAGATGCCAAGCGCAGGGATGACCACCCGGTCGGAAAGATCCCATCCGAAGGTAATCACAAGGATCGAGTGAATCGCACTGC
>JBGTCP010000650.1:0-4420 GCA_041748815.1 Chthoniobacterales bacterium | reverse complement strand
TGTCTCCTGTGCGGACGTTGTTGAATTTTCCTTCCACATGTTCGTAGCGAATGCCTGGTCGAAATTCCCAGTTGCCTGCGCGGATCGTGTCCTGCACCCACAAAGCGATGGCGGTAGATTCCTCGCTGCGATTATCCTGTGAGCCGGGAGCGCCCACGGATCTGCCGGTGATGCCACCGCTGGAATCCTGCGTGTAGCGGGTTTCATTTTGGAAACGGCTGGACGAATCCCGGTGCAATCTCCATCCGCCTTCGAGCGTGTGAGAGACTGCGCTTTCAGCACCGAGTTCCAATGAAAAGGATTGCTCGACACCGTAAGCTTCGTAGCTCCGATTGTTGGCCCGGTTGGTGAATGTGCCTGCGGCTTGTCCTTTCAACACATCGATGAGTTCGGTTCCGTGCTCGCCTGCAAGGATCTCAGAAAGACTCTGGTTCGATCCTCCGGTGAGAGCTGCCTCGTTGAGCTTAAACCAATTGCGCTTAAAGTAGTTGTAGTAGCCGGTGGTGGTGATGAACAATCCATCCACAGGCTCCATCACATGGCGCAGGTAGGTGCGGTATTGTTCGGTAGGGATTGTGTCAAAGCGCGTCGCGGCATAACGGCGGTAGGGATTGCTGCGGAAGTCATCTTCGGTCAAACCGAGGTAGGTTTCGTCGGCTTCAAAATCGGTATAGCCAAATTTGAATTCAAACGAATTATAGAACGGGGTGGGCGGCAGCCATGACAGCTTGATCATCGGCTCGATCCGCTCAAATCCGGTAGCATCGCGATTCACACCGGGAGCGGCATCAATGGTTTTAAAGCCATCTGCTCGGTGATAAAACAGCTCAGCGAGGAATCCGAATTGACCATAGTCGGTATCAACGGTGTCCCCGAAGTAGCTGTGGCTGAAAAATTCGTTGTCCGTGCCGTAATAATTTTTTGAGTAAAACGAAAGATCCATCGGGATCGGAGTGGAGAGATAGTTGATCACGCCGCCGCTGACCTGCGGGCCATATTTGACTTGGCTCGATGCTTTCAAAATCTCCACTCCTGCCATGCGGCCGACAGCCGGGGTGTAGTAGGCTGCCGGATCGGAATACGGGGCTGGTGCGGAAAGCACGCCGTCTTCCATCACAGTGATGCGGGTGTTGCGCACGGTGGTCACGCCGCGAAGACTGATGTTTGGAAAGTTGCCATACCCGTCTTCTTCACGCACATACACACCGGGCACGCGGCGGAGGAGTTGGTTAATGTCGGTGGTGCTCAGCATGTCGATGGACTCCTCATCGAGGTAGGCGGCGGAGCCAGGCATTTCACGCGCGGCCTCCGCGGAGCCGAGCACGGTCACCGTGCTCATCACGGTCTCGCGGGCGGCTTCTGCAGGTTGCGCTCCCGCCACGGTCGCATCGGTCACGACCTGCGCGTTGAGTGTTGATATTCCCAAACCAGCCAGCACAAAAGCACCGGCAACTACGTTGTTGCGATTAAGTCTCAGTTTCACGGCTTGCGTTGTAGGATGTTGATTTTGACCGTGCAAGGATTTTTTTTAAAATTTTAAATTGTGTTGAAATTGGCCTCACCAAATTGCGAAAATGGATGTGCATTTCGGCACTCATCGAGTTATGAAAACAGATTCCGCATACAAGCCTTTGCATGTTGAGGAAGATCAAACGGGTTTCGACCTCGGCACGAATATTTGGATGGCGATTGTGCTGTTTGTAATGCTGGTGTTGCTGCTGATCTTCCTGCCCATTGGCTGGGAGTTCGACATGAACTCTCCGGACTTCAATCCGATGATCTTTTTGCCTTTTCTCTTACTGAGTGCCGTGTTGTGGAACTTGGGAAAAGGTGCATTTCTTTGGCGGCGGTTAAGGCGCTTTGGCACAGCAACCATGGAATTGCACGGCGGCAAATTTCCAGTGCCGGGCGGTATCTGCCGCGGGTTGATCCGCACCGCAGGACCGATTGCGACTGAGGGGGATTTTCAACTCACAATGACTTGCGTGGAAGCTTACCGATTCAGAAGGGCAGGGGAGATCGGAGGACCCTCGGATGAGCGTTACCACAGCAAGGTTGCCTGGGAGAAAACATTGACGGTTCCTCATACAGAAGCCGACCCACAGGTCGGTCTTAAATTTGAATTTCAACTGCCCGAGGTAGCTCCACTGGCTCAGTTCATTGAGCCTGCAATCGGCAGCAAGCCCTATTTTAAAATGAAGGCAAGCATCAATATTCCCGGCATGAAACCAAAAGTGATCGCGCAAAACCAAAAACCGGATCGCCGCAGTTGGTGGCTGGAAGCAACTGCTCCTACGCGTGATGGCGTGTTTCGTTCCAAGTTTCAGGTGCTGGTGGACGAGGGCTTATCCAGCTGAAGGCAGGATTATTTCTCCAGAATCAATTGTGCGCAAAGATCCGTCTTGATGTCTAACGACCAAGCCGCCGGATTCGGAAAATTCCGTGGCAACTCCTGTTACAACCTCATTCCCGGTTTGTATTTGAACCGGTTTTCCGAGCGTGAAACTGTGCGCCGTGCAAGCAGCCAGAATGCTTGGAAAATTTTCTTTTGCCTCAGCGTAGTGGGCGTCGAGGCGGGTTAAAATGCTTGCTGCGAGCCCGGCGCGGCGAAAGGTCCGGCCTGTCTCGATTTGCAAGGAAGTCGCGATGGATTGCAGCGGCTCCGGGAAGGCGGATTGTCCAACGTTCAGTCCAATGCCGATCACCACAAATCCTGTTTTTGCAGCGCCTGGACGGCTCTCCAGCAAGATGCCAGCTAGCTTGCGCCCGTGCAGAATGATATCGTTTGGCCATTTGATTTGCGGGTTGAGACCGGTCGCCTCCGCGACGGCATTGCGCACTGCGAGAGCGGCGCAAAGCGTGAGTCGTGTCCAGTCCGCCATGGGCCAATCGGGCCGCACCAGCACTGAAAACCACAGGCCCTCTCCGCTCTTGGAGGACCAGACACGTCCGAGTCTGCCGCGACCGGAAGTCTGCGATTCTGCAAAAACCACGGTGCCCTCCTGCGCATTGTCCACGCCCAGTTTCGCGCACGCATCGTTGGTTGAGCCGGTTTCTTGAAAAACCAGGATGTCTGTGGCGAGCAGGGTCTCCGGGGCGACACGCGCAGCAATGTCTTCGGGAATCAATCGTGATGGAGTGGAACTGAGCTGAATCCCCAGGATCGGATGTCGGATAATGTCAAAGCCCTCATGGATCAGTGCGTCAATCCGCTCGCTGAGCAGTTCGGACGGCAAATGCGTGTCGCTACTGAGTTCCTCCAGACTCAGCCCGGAGGTCGCTTTAAGGAGCGCGCGCAGGAGGCGGACATCAATGCGGTTCATCGACAATCTCTAACGAAAAATCCACCGCCCTCGCGGAATGTGTGAGCGCTCCGACGGAAACAAAATCGACACCCGTGGCAGCAATAGCAGCGACAGTGTCCAATGTCACACCGCCGCTGGCTTCTAGGAGCACACGCTTTTGCACAAGAGCAACAGCTGAACGCAATTCTTCGAGTGACATGTTGTCCAGGAGGATCACGTCGACTCCGTTGAGTGTTAAAAATCCCCGCACTTGATCCAATGTGTCCGCTTCCAGCTCCACGCGAACATGTGAATGCGCAGCTTTAAAGACGTCGATCGAGCGTTGCAGTCCGGGCAACCCTTCTGCTGCCATGAGGTGATTGTCCTTCACCATCACCATGTCAAAAAGGCCCATGCGGTGATTCGTCGCGCCACCTGCCGCGACCGCAGCTTTTTCCAAGGCCCGCAGTCCCGGCGTTGTCTTGCGGGTGTCGAGGATCTTTGCGGATGTGCCGGAGATCGCATCCACATACCGGCGGGTGAGGGTTGCAACTCCGGAAAGACGTTGCAAAAAATTGAGCGCAACCCGTTCAGCAGTGATGATGCTGCGGCTCGACCCCTCAATGCGTAAAACCCGGTCACCTGCCCGGACCGTGTCACCAGCGGATGCAAGTACTGCCACGCCCAGCGTTTCATCCACTTGCCGGAATGCCTCAACTGCCACGTCGATTCCGGAAACCACTGCATCTTCTCGCGCCACGATGAATGCCACCGACCGCGACTCCGCATTGATGAAAAACTCCGCCGTCAGATCACCGGCCCCTATGTCTTCCGCTAGTGCTTGTGCCACGCATTCTTTCATAAAGCCGGATCAGAAAAGGCCGCGGTCCGGGGCCTCATGGATTTTTTTACCACGCACATAAACGCTCACAGCTGCGGCGGGGCATCCACGATAGACGAATAGAGAAATAAGATCCCGGGCATCCATTTGGAGGCGGAATTTTTCATCGGTCGCATGTGGCAGAATTTCACAGAGATCCCACACCACCACATCCGCATCTTTGCCCACATCGAAGGACCCAATGATGTCATGCTTACCGAGCGCTTTTGCTCCGCCCATCGTGGCAAGGTGGAAT
>JBGTCP010000649.1:0-2246 GCA_041748815.1 Chthoniobacterales bacterium | reverse complement strand
GTCCACAATACTTACTCGATCGCCGACCTTCAGCATCGCGAACAACTTCCGCGCATCACCTTTTGGGATGCGCACACAGCCTGCGGAGGCCGGATACCCCGGCACATATCCGCCATGGAGGCCGATTTCGCTGCAATTGAGACGCATGAAATGAGGCATCTCCACATCGTAAATCGTGGAGACTCTCTTGACGTGCTTGTCTGTGATCACAAATTCTCCGGTGGGTGTTTCTTTGCCTTTGCGGCCCGAGGAGATGCTTGTCAGGAAAGTAGTCTCTCCGTCCTCGAGGACTTTCACGTCCTGACGGCCCAGAGAAACAATCACCCGGCGGGTATCGGGAATGATCTCAGGATCCCTGCCTAAAAGGAGCTGTATGGCGACCAGATCATTGGCCGCGGCAGCGAAGTTGATAGCATACCTTTTCCACTTCGCCGTGACCGCTCCTCTTCGGGCATCCGCTTTTAAAAGCACGCGCACCAGCGACGGCTCGGACATTGCAGCCGCAAGCATCAGAGGCGTGAGCCCTTCATCGCGGTCGAGATAGAAAAAGAAATTGTGCGGGTTCAGCCGCTCACGCGTTGCTTCGTCGATGGATATGGAAATTGAAACATTCGGATCCACTCCCGCAGCGAGCAAGCGCTCCAGCACGCCTGCGTTTCGATAGGAAAGTGCAAGCACCAGGATCCTTGCATGATCTGCGGGAGATTGCGGCGGGGCGAGTCCCGCGAACAACGTGACTAACTCCGCATTTCCCTGCTCCAGGGCGGCTATCAGCCCGCGGCCCGGACTGACGCCGCGCTCGATCAGTTGCCGTACCAGTTCATTTTGACCGCTGGCCATGGCCAACTCGGCAAGCGTGAGGCCGTTGGAACTCACGCGTTGAAGGTCACTTCCTGCCTCCATAAAAAATGGAGCGAGATGCCAATGGCCCGCTTCCATCGCCTGCAATAAAGCCGTTTCGGGATTCGCGCCTGCAGTGACGAGGGCTGCCACAAGCTTCTGATCCCCGGAGCGCACAGCAAGTTGAAGCGGATACTCGCCCGCCGCATTCGCAGTATCCGCCGTCGCCCCGTGCTCCAGCAAATCCTGCAGCAAGTCTGGATTCCGATGTGCCAGAGCTTGAGCCAGCAAATCACCGGACTTGGGACCGACGGTTGCTCCTGCTTGCAGCAAATCCAAAGCAATGGTATCCAAATTTGCAGCCACTGCTGTCTCAAGAGCCGTTTTGCCTTCCTCATTTTTTGCTTCAAGATTGGGCTTTTGCTCAAGCAGTTGATGAATGAGCCGACGCTGGTTTTTTGCCACGGCATAACACAAGATCGGGGTTCCCTCGACGGGCATTATCTGAGCTGGAGAGGCACCGGCTTTGAGCAAGATAGAAGCAAGCCCGCTGCGTTCATTCTCCACGGCCAATGTGAGCGCTGTGTGTCCGCTCTCGTCCCGTAGCTCGAGGTCCGGATTCACTGACAGAAGTGTGGCCGTCAATTCCGGCGAGTCCGTTTTTACTGCAAAAACGAGCGCGGGTTCGCCGTCCCTGAGGCGCAACTCCGCAGCAGGTTGGAGGTCCAATAAAATCCTCAGTACGGAAAGCGCACCGATGCGCACCGATGCGTCCATCAACCCGCCCCAGTGCTGCAATGTGAGAGCTTTGCCGTCCGGGGCGGCAAGCAGTGCTGAAAAAATGACACCATGGTCATTGAGCACCGCGTTTTCAATCGCATCGGGTGAAACCCGCACATCCGCCTCAAGCAGAAGTCGAACGACTTCAAGATTCCCAGTCTCCGCGGCTTCATTCAACGCGGCTTCGCCGGGAACCACCCCGCGCTCCGCCAACAATTCGAGGGGGGACGGTGGACGTTCACACCCGGCGAGGCCGAGGGCCAGCATCAGGAATGCGATCCTTGGGAACGTTCCAATTACGCGGTGATTTCCCGGGTTTTTCATAGCGGGAGAAGAAGCCTGACAGACCCCTGTCAAGCTGGCAAGACCAGAGCTCCGCGCAGCCTGTGATCACAGGCGCAGAAGTCCACACCAAGTTCATCAACAAAAGCGATAATCGTAAAAAAATTCCCGGGGTGGCAATGGCAAGGCTCGGAAGCGGCGACTATCGCTGTCACTTCCTGACACGATTCGTCGTCATCGATGATCGACACCAATAACACGCTTCCTGCGGTAAATTGTTGAGAAGTGACGAGTTCCAAACCTTTAGAACTCAAAGAAAGACTGCTAATTGCCCCTTCATCCAG
>JBGTCP010000648.1:0-2489 GCA_041748815.1 Chthoniobacterales bacterium | reverse complement strand
ATCACTGCGAGGCCATCGGTCTCTGTGTCATCGGTGACGGCTGCGTATCGGCTCCCTGCGGATTCAAATTGCGCTTCATCGCGTGGCTGGCCAGGTTGTTGAGAACGCAGGACGCTGCCAAAAGGTGCGCCAAAACGCGCGCAGCGCCCGGCATACTCCGTGGGGAAAAGCGCCTTGAGCAACGAGGATTCGTCCTGCCAATCGATTTCGTATTCCACATGCAAAACCGGCTGGAATGCATCGACCCGATAACGGATGACCACCGAGCTTTTTTCGGTGAGACGCTTTTCAAAAACCAGCTCAGCTTCGACGTCATTGACATTCTGAGCCACCAGTTTGGCTTTGGATCTCACCGGGGTGCCGAGCGAAAGCGTCTGGCGGTCGATTTCCCATGCGTCAAACATGTGCGGATGGTCGGGATAAATCTCAAACCCTCCCAGCGGGCCTTTTTGCTGAATTGCTTCACCATCGATAATGAGCCTCGATACCCGGCCATCGCCATCAATCGTGGCCGAGACACGCGGAGAACTGAGGCTGTTTTTCTTTGCCTCCACAGCGTTGGGTGGTGCGGATACCTCGAGCGCATCAGCGGGGGCGCCGGACAGCGGAGCGAGGGCAAAAGCGCGGGCGGATTTTCCGTCGTCGGACGATTGGATCAACGTGCGGGCGTAGAGGAGCGGATTGAATATCGAGGTCGGTGCATTTTTGCCGCCGCTGAGTTCTTCGACGGAATGTGTCAGGCTATGCTCTGCGATTCGATCAAGTTCAGGGATGCCTTCCTCGTACACTTCAGGGACCGAGCTGCCTGGGATGTAATCGTGGAACTGCGCAAAAATCAGCCGCTGCCATGCCACCTCATCGATTGCGCCGCCACCCAATGCGCATCGGGCTGCCTCCCAGGTCTGGAGCGCTCGCTCGGTCGCGCGGAAGCTGGATTTCAGGTTGCCGTGCGTCGTGAGCACGCCGCGGTGGTATTCCAGATAGAGTTCACCCTGGTAGGAGGGCAGATTTTTACGCACCTCATTGAGGCGGTCGAAAAAATCGTCCACACGGCCCCATGCCACCTTGGGCATGCTGGCAAGATCTGCCAGTCTGCGGGCCCGCTCGCACATTTCTTCGGTGGGGCCGCCACCGCCATCTCCGTAGCCCGTTGGGGCAAGGAACTCATCATGCACATCGGATTGCCGGTAAGCATCCGCCCCAGTCCTGATCTCCGATGCACTTACGCACTGATTGTAGCCATTATCCTGAGTGACGTGCACCAGCACTTCGCTGCCATCGATGCCGCGCCACACGAAGCTGCTGAATGGGAATTTGTTCACATTGCACCATGTGAGTTTGGTCGTGAAAAAATAATCCACCCCGGTTTGCTGCATGATCTGCGGGAGGCATCCGGCATAACCGAAAACGTCAGGAATCCACAGGACGCGCGACGGTTTGCCCTGCAGCTTTTTGTAGCGCTCCTGCCCTACCATGAAGCTGCGTGCAAGCGCCTCGCCACAGGCCATGAGCGTGTCGGACTCCACCTCCGTTGCGCCCACGGGTTCCCATTTTTGTTGTTTGATGCGCTTGGCGACATCCCGGAACAGGGTAGGAGATTTTCGTTCAACAGCCGCGTAACTCGCTGGTTGACTGTAGCCAAACCGAAACTCGGGATACAAATCCATGAGCCGGTTGGCGGTCGCAAATGTGTGGACCGCTTTATACTCGCCAGCCCGCTCGGGCCAGAGCCAGACGAGGTCGATGTGCGCGTGCCCGGTGAGCGTTGCTTTCAACGTCTGCGATTGCCCGGCAAATTCTTTGAACACCTCCTTAAGCGTTTTTTGCATGCCGGAAAGCCCGCCGGTATCAAGCGCATTGACAGCATCGTCGAGGCGGCGCAACAGACGCCGGTAAAATGGACTCACGCGCTCAACCGGAGGATGAAACCCAACGCCGTTCGCTCCTGGACGCAAGCCAGGAAAGTTGATTTTCATTTCCTCCTCCAGCACTTCGGTGAGGACGAAGAAGTCGTGATAAACCTCCCACGCGAGGTCGTTGCGGCGGCAAAGCGAGACGGCGGAAAGTTTACTGCCCCCCGCATCCAATCCGGTCGCAGCGGGATGCCAGATCGCGCTTTGGAGGCACAGGGATTCCACAGTGAGTTCCTTGAATTTCGGCGGGAGCTGGCAATACCGGTGCGCCACATCAAAGCCGTAATACGGAGTGCCATCCACGTACAACGTGCCTTCTCCCTGATCGTGCCAATGCAAATACAGGCCCTCCTTTTTGATCTGAGGCGTTGCCTGCAAATCCAATTTGAACCAGCCCTGATCAAATAGCTTGCCCCACACAAACGGCAGCCTTGCGGGCTTATAGACATTTTTCACCGCTTCCGCAAAATCGACATGCTCACGGGTATGGCCACCGAAGCTCACGGGCACATCAGCCACAGTCTCCCAGATTTTCGTGGAGATGCGTGGAACGCAGGATTTGATGCGGGGGTAGGC
>JBGTCP010000647.1:0-2886 GCA_041748815.1 Chthoniobacterales bacterium | reverse complement strand
AGGGAGCCAACGGAAGCTATCTCGACATCATGCGCACATGCGGCCTGCTGGGCACGGAGACACGGCAACTTCTCGGCCTTAGATAGAGCGGAAAACGCCTCAACAGCCAGCCATTGTTGCGCATCTTATTCGATGCCAAGTCTACGGAATGTGTCGTCGACGTGAGCAAAGTGGATTTCCAACGAGCAGAGACGCTCGATCTCGGGGGCATCAAGGTGCTTGGTGATCGTGGGCTCGGACAGGAGATTTTCTTGAAGTGACAGGTCACCTTGCCAAGTAGCCATCGCAGCTCGTTGCACGGCTTCGTAAGCATCTTTTCGGGCGAGTCCACTGCGGGTGAGCTCCAGCAATACCGATTGGCTGAAATACAGACCTTTAGTGATTTTTAAATTGCGACCCATGTTCTCGGGATAAACCAGGAGGCCATCAACGAGCGTCTTCGTTTTCACGAGCATGTAATCAAGCAGGGTGCAGGAATCGGGAAGGATGATGCGCTCCACGCTGCTGTGGCTGATGTCGCGCTCGTGCCAGAGTGCCACGTTTTCCAACGCCGCCACGCAGTTGCCGCGCAGGACGCGGGCGAGTCCGCTCAGGCGCTCGCCAGTGATCGGGTTGCGTTTATGCGGCATGGCAGAGCTTCCTTTTTGTCCGGCAGAGAAAAATTCCTCCACTTCGAGGACTTCGGTGCGCTGGAGATGCCGGAACTCGGTGGCCCAGCGATCAATGCTGGAGGCAATCAGTGCGAGTGTTGTGGAAAATTCGGCATGGCGGTCGCGTTGCACGATCTGTGTGGAAAGCACAGCTGCTTTGAGCCCGAGTTTCTCGCAGACGGATGTTTCGACGCGTGGATCAAGGTGCGCGTGGGTGCCGACCGCTCCACTGAGTTTACCGACGCGGATGCGTTCGCGGGTTTGCTCGAGGCGCTCGATCGAGCGTCCGAATTCATCAAACATCAACGCGAGTTTGAGTCCGAAGGTAACTGGCTCGGCATGGATGCCGTGGCTGCGCCCGATCATGGGCGTCATTTTGAACTCGATAGCACGCCGGCGGATGACTTCTCGCAGGTCGTGCAGATCCTGAAGCAGAATGTCGGTGGAACGCAGCATTTGCACTGCAATGGTTGTGTCGAGCACATCCGATGAGGTCAGGCCCTGATGGATCCAGCGGGCCGCGGGTCCGACATATGAGGCGACATTCTCGAGAAATGCGATGACGTCGTGGTTCGTGCGTTTTTCGATCTCAAGGATTTCATTGAGGTCAAATTTCCCTTTTGCGCGAATTTCGGCAGCGTCTTCGGCTGGGATCTGGCCGAGCGCGGCCATTGCCTCGCAGGCGAGAGTTTCGATTTCGAGCCAAATCTCGAACTTGGTCTGCTCGGACCAGATCTGGCGCATTGCGGGTAGGGAATATCGGGCTATCACCCGCGCACCATTCACGAACAAACGGGCGATGCAAAGCGAAAATCGCCCCGCCGGAACGCATTTTCTTAGTTCGATGAAAATAGAATGACGATATTGGATGCACAATCGCTTTTGCGTGTTAACTTTGCACCGATGACTGAATCCGAAGTGTCAAAACAGGGAAAAAATGAGCCAGGCAAGCCGCGTCGCAGGAAATGGATTCTGCCCGTGGCGGTCCTGATCGCAGCAATTATCGGACTGGCAATATTCCGCAGCGTGGACAGCGATGAACCGGCGGCGGCGCAGCAGGGCAGGGGTGGTGGTGGTGGTGGAGGTGGGACTGCGGTGCGCACGATCGTTGCAAAAACCGAAGTGATGGAGGATCGCATATTTCTGAACGGCTCGCTCATTGCCAATGAATCTGTGGAGATTCGCCCCGAGACCGGCGGACGCGTTGTGGAGATCGGCTTTGAAGAAGGTGCTTTGGTGGAGGAAGACGCACTACTCATTCGCATCGATGACCGCGAATTGAAATCCATGCTGGCCTCGGCATCACAGCGGCAGAAATTTGCAGAGACAGAATTTCAGCGCCAGGAAACCCTGCTCTCAAGCGGTGGAGCTACCCAGGCAATTTATGATTCCACACTCAACGAGTTGGAACTTGCGAAAGCGGAGGTGGAACTCATCACCACCCGGTTGGATCGCATGGAACTGCGGGCACCATTTCCCGGTCGTGTCGGCTTACGTTACGTGAGCCCCGGAGCACTGGTGGATTCCACAACGGTGATCACGACGCTGCAGCAGACGGATGTGCTCAAAGTGGATTTTCCAGTGCCGGAGCGATACCTCTCGACGCTGCGGGTGGGGATGGCAATTTCTCTGGGCATTGCCGGGATGGAGGAAAAATTTCAAGGCGAAGTGGCGGCCATCGAGCCCCGCATCGATCAGGAGACGCGCACAGTCACCCTCCGGGCGTTGGTGGATAATAAGGACGGCGCCTTACTTCCAGGTGGCTTTGCTTCGATCGAGCTCGTGCTGGAACGAAGTGATGATGCTATTCTAGTCCCTTCCATCGCCCTTCGGCCGGGAATGGACAGAGATGTGCTTTATCTAGTGGTGGATGGCAAAGCCGAGCAACGCGAGGTGACAATCGGCACGCGCACGAGCGATCGCGTGCGCATTGTGGATGGTCTCGCGCCTGGTGAAGAAGTGATTGTCGATGGGGTGCAGTCGGTGCGGCCCGGCCAACCGGTGCGTGTGTTCAATCGCACTGCAGAAGCCCGCACAGCACAACGGGGATGAGCGTTTCATCGATCAGTATCCGGCGTCCTGTGCTCACGCTGGTGTTCGCAGCCGTCATCGTGCTCTTTGGCTATCTCGGGTTTCAGCAACTGGGCATTCGTGAATTCCCGGCTGTTCAGCGTCCCATTATTTCTGTCTCTACCTCGTATCCCGGTGCCAGCGCGGCAGTGGTTGAGAATCAGAT
>JBGTCP010000646.1:0-2299 GCA_041748815.1 Chthoniobacterales bacterium | reverse complement strand
CGCACATCATGAATGAAGCCCATGTCGAGCATCCTGTCCGCCTCATCCAGCACAAAAATCTCCACCTGTTCCAAAGAAACAAAGCCCTGATTCATCAAATCCAGCAAGCGCCCCGGAGTCGCCACCAGGATGTCCACGCCGCCCCGGAGTTTCTTCACTTGCGGGTTTTGCCCCACCCCACCGAAGATCACCATGTGCGAGAGCGAAAGGTTTTTCCCGTATGCTTTAAAATTTTCCTCAATCTGTCCCGCCAGCTCCCGTGTGGGAGTGAGGATCAATGCACGAATCTTCCCCGGCCCCGCAGAGCCGCCGCTTTCATGCAAGCGCTGCAACATCGGCAGGGCAAACGCCGCCGTCTTCCCCGTGCCCGTCTGCGCGCATCCAATAAGATCCCGACCTTCCAACAAATGCGGGATCGCCTGCGCCTGAATCGGCGAAGGCGTAAGATATTTTTTTTCATTCAAAGCCCGTTGGATGGGCTCGATCAGCGGCAATTCCGCAAACGTAATTGTAGTTTCAGACATCCGCGGACTCTTTCAGCCCCCGATCCGCTAAGCGAGAAGTCTTTTCGGCTGCGGACGGAAGCCACTCTTGAATCAAATTCCACCCTACGGCGGACCATCGACCCGGAACTCTCTTTCCAGATACTCCTCCAGCTCCCGGGATGCATCGCGAAGTGCCTGGAGCCCATTGCCAGGCATTGTGGAGGAATCGACTTGATCTAAAAGCATCGCGGCCCGCTTGAGCAATGGCCGGTTGGTATTGCGGCTTCCGCACAGCGCAAGCAGGCGCTGCAAGTCTGCCACCAGAGCCCTTGCCCCTTCAACGGCATTGACGGCCTGTTCCTCGGTGATGAGACCGGAGCGGACTCCGAGTGCTTGTCGGCATTCGAACTGTCGGCAGCGGACCGGACGGTCAGCGTAGATGCCGCATCCATCCTGTTTCCACGCTTTACAAGGTTGCTCAAAAACCATCTTTCCCTGTTTACGTTTCAGCCGGAAGCCCAGCGAGGCAAGTGTCTTGGGGCTATCCTTGTCCTGGAGCCCCACATGATGAAACAACACCCCGTTGCAGCACATCCCGCAGCTCATACAAAGCCGCGAAAGCACGTCGTCTATAGAGTCAGGACTGGACATTTGCAGTGAGTATTAGGTCCGCCCGTTACGAATTCAATCACTCTGCACGACCCATAATACACTGGGCGGCGGACAATACGCTAAAGCGGATTAACCCGGCCTGGGAATTCCGCGCACCAATTCTGCCACGAAGCTGCTGACCTCCGTGATCAAACGATCCGGATCCTTTGCGTGCTCTTCCATTTTTTTCACAATGGCACTGCCTACAACGACAGCATCCGCGCAGGATGCCACGGATTTCACATGCTCCGGTGTGCTCACGCCAAAACCCACCGCCACGGGTAAATCAGTGTGCTCTTTGATGAGGGCAACGCGTTCTGCGATGTTGGTGGCCATCTGTGATTGAGCTCCGGTGACTCCTTCGCGGCTGATGCAGTAGATGAATCCTGTTGCGCCTTTCACGATTTTGTCAATGCGTTCGGCGGGCGTGGTGGGTGCGATGAGCGTGATGCATGCCAGATCGCCGTGCTCGCTCAACCCCGCATTGCGCTGGGCTTCATCGGGCGGCAAATCCAAAATCAACAATCCATCAATGCCAGCTTCCGAAGCGTCGCGATGGAACTCCGCAAATCCATACCGGTAAAGGGGATTCATGTAGGTGTAGAGCACAATGGGAAGTTGCGACGACTTGCGGATTTCACGGACCGCGTCAAACACACCCCGCGTCGTCGCACCGGCCTCCAAAGCCCGCTGGGCGGCCATTTGATTCACAATACCGTCGGCCAAAGGATCAGAAAATGGCAGCGCGATCTCGAGGATGTCCACGCCTGCTTTTTCCAGCGCCAGCGCCAGTAGCGGCGTGGTCTGAAGATCTGGATCTCCAGCGGTGATATACCCGATGAACCCGGAGCGCCCTTCCGCCCGCAGGTCGCGGAATTTTTGATCAATACGATTTAGTGACATCCCGCAAACATGCTCGACGGCATGCATCGATGGCAAATCATTCCGTACACAGGCTCCAGCTGAGGGTGCAGGACAAAAAAGTTGAGAATGTCTGGAAGGCCTCTATTTTTTTGCCTTGTGGAATGTCTAGTAACTAGACATTATCTGTAGCGATGAATAAATCAACTCCATCCCATCAATCGGCCCGCAAGGTCCTTCTCGACCAAATTGCGGATATCACCACCATGCAACCCGGCACCATCGCTGAAGAATGGCGCGAG
>JBGTCP010000645.1:0-3543 GCA_041748815.1 Chthoniobacterales bacterium | reverse complement strand
GAGCATCAGCTCCTTCTTTCCAAATCGATTCGCCAGCCCGGTCGCCAGCGGAATGAGTACGAACGAGCCCACCTGGGACACCGTCGCGATGATGCCGAAGAGCACGCTCGCAGCCGCCGTGTCGCCATTGTACATGTAGTAGGTAATGACGTAGAACCCTAGGCTGCCGACCATTGACGAGCCGATCAGCATCAGCGTCAGCATCGCCATAAGGCGGCGGAAAGGAGCGTTTCCGAAACACTGTCTGATGCCAGTCAGCATCGGCACGGGCGCTTGTTTTTTCGTCACATCCACCCAGGCCCGTTCTTTGATGAGAAGTGCCGGGAGAATGCCCAGCGCGAAAAGCATCAATCCCACCGCAGATCCGATCCAGCGAATTCCCTCCAGGGGCGAATCGAAGATACTCCAGTGCGCCATTGCGTAGATCCAGCCGATCAGGAGCGTTGCCCCCGCACCCAGAAAACCGGCGTAGGCCATTACGGAGTTTCGCTCCCGCGTGTCGGGCGTCATTTCGTAGCCGAGCGCATACCACGGCACCGAATACACCGTCAGCGCGAGGTAATGGAGAATGACGAACGTGAACATGTAGCTCGCGTAGAAGCCCGTCGAGGCGTCGCGCGGAAAGAGCCACATGCCGGCGAATACCAGCCCCGTCAGGAGCGCACCCGCGAAGATGAACGGACGCCGACGGCCCCATTTCGACCGGCAACGGTCCGAGACGCTTCCCATGAGCGGATCGGTGAACGCGTCGATCAGCCGGCTCACGGTGATCGCGAGGCCGACCAGCGCCGGACTCACGCCCAGCTCGATGTTGTAGATCTGGTTGGTGAGCGTCTTCGGGGCATTCTTCCCCGTCTGCGTCACAAAACTTCCCAGCCCGTAGGCCAGCCTCTGCACAAAGCCAGTTGTGGGCTCGCGGTTTGGCGCGGGCGCGGGTTTCTCATCCATGGGTGCCAAAATTACTTTGTGCCCAAGAAAATCACGTTGCCGACCCACTCCTTTTTGATCAGCCTAGCGGTTTCGTCATCGACCACCCGCGTGTCGCCCATCGTGACGTTCTTGAAGGTCACTGTCCCGATGGTGTTCTCCGCGTTCAGCCCCGCGATCACGTTATTGCCGACGGGATTCAAAAATGCACAGTCCTCGATCAGCACATTTTCGATGGAGCCGCTGCCGGGTCCCTTGCCAAGCACTCCGTAATGGCGGTCATCCACCATGATCAGAATGTCGTTGCGCTCACCCCAAGTGTCGTGGCGCGCGCCGTCGGTGTTTTTGTGAAAGGTGTTGCCTTTGACCACGAGATCTTTGAGCACTACCCCGTCGCTCACGATCACCTTGAGATTGCCCTCAAGGCAGTTGTTGTTCTCAAAGCGAATGTTCGTCCAGGTGCCGGGCGTCGATTCCGTGCCCACTTTCAGCGCGGCGACGAGGTCGGAAGCCAGCTCGTTGTCATGGATGTAGATGTTCGACATATCGACCGGCGCGCGATCCATCTCCTTATTCTTCACTGTAATGCAGTCGTCCTTCACGGTGATTTTGCAATGTTTCACCTCCACGTCGTTCGAGGATAGAATGTCGATGCCGTCCTCCGCGTTCGGCGATTCCGGGTGGGTGGTAATGGTCACGTCATCGATCAAAACTTTCCTGCATTTATAGACAATAGTGTTCCACATGGTGTGGTCGATGGAGGTCACACCGCGGATCGTCACGTTCTCTGCGTTAACAAGCAGGATGTTGTTCTTCGCCGCGCCGTCCTTCGTTCCTCCGTATTTCGTCCAGAAATTTCCGTCGATCGTTCCCGGCCCGTAGATCACGACATCAGAGCAGTCTTTCACCACAAGCATGGCCCTGCCGGTGGTCGTGCCAGTCGGCGCGCTCATCAGGTAGTCGTCCTTGTTTTTGCTGCCCAGCAACACCGCGTCCTTCGAGAGATACAGCTTCACCCCGCTTTGCAGCATCCCGGAGGCAATCCGATACACGCCGGCGGGAATCACCAGAGTGTCCTTGGCGGGATCCTTCGCGACGTCTCCGACCGCCTTGTTAAAAAGGTCGGTGACCAGTTCCCCGCCGGTTTTATCGGGGTTGTAGGAGGCAAAATCGATCACGGATGCACCGGATGGTGTCGGTTCTGCATGAGCGGCGAAGAAGCTGCCGGCCAGAAGAAACATGGGGATCGCCAGACAAAATGAAAACGGGGATGTAGGTATGCGCATGACTATGTAACGTGTAAGACATCAAGGACACACGATGCAAACCAAATCTCACATTGGATAAATCGCCAAAAAATCCAGCGACATTCCCGCAGGTTGCGTGCATGATTCCAAAGTGACCGACCGCGTGATATTAAAAGACGTCGCCGCTGCGGCTGGCGTTGCCCGCTCTACCGTTTCCATGGCGCTCGCCGGCGACCGGCGCATTGCCCAGGCCACCCGCCTCACCGTCCAATCCGTCGCACAGAAGCTGGGCTACCGGCCCGACCCGGCGATGACCGCACTGGCAGCCTATCGGCAAGGCAAGCGCCAGACGCAGCTCCATGCCGGACTTGCACTGATTCACAATTGGGGAGCCGACCTCAAACGCTCCACTGTTTGGAGTGCTGTAGTCAGGGCCATGCAGGGTGAAGCGGAGCGTCTTGGATACTATCTCGACCTCATGCCTGTAGTTCCCGGCAAAACCGACGGTCCGGCTTTGACCCGGACTCTGCGGGCCCGCTCCACCGCAGGAGTGGTGTTTTTGCCCACTCGCGGACCGGAGCCAGTGCCTTATGAAGTGGACTGGAGTCAGTTTGTTCTGGTCGGCATGGAATTTGGTCACCCTCACACTCACATACCCCACGTCATCCGCGATTATTTTAGTGCCTGCTCCGAAGCTTACAACCGCCTTCGGCAGGCCGGGTATGATCGCATCGGCCTGCTGCTCTCCGCCGGTTTTAAAAGAGAAGGCATTCTTCCCATGCTGGGCGGATTCACGGCGCAACAAATACTCGACCCCGGTGAACATGCCATCCCGCCCCTCGTAAACTGGAATCCAGATAAACCTATTCAGCTTCAGCAATGGCTCAGAAAACATAAGCCCGATGCCATCATCGATTGGCGCGAGGAAACGCTGGAGAATCTGCGCCGCATTCAAAGCAAAACAATTCCTGCCTTCGCCTGTGCGCTGGGGACCTTGGAGGCTCGGAAATCAACGCAGGCCGGCATTTATCATTCAGCAGAACGCCTCGGCACCGAAGCCGTCCGGATCGCTCATCGATTCCTGCTGGCCGGGAATGTGGGCTTTACCCAGCATCCTCTCAATGTTCTTCTCGCAGGAGAGTGGCACGATGGGGAGTCAGCTCCGCACAAATCGGAACTCCGCCGGAAATGATTTTGTGCAATGTCCCGGTTTTGGTAAGAAGACCGATATGCAAACCCGTGGGAGAATGAGAGCGATCGAAAGCAAGGGGAAGAGGCAGCTCATTCTTCCCATCTTTCATATCGCCAATTGACCTGATTCAACAACGAATGAATTGATTGCCGCTCAGCTTTTCGGAATTGTGAATTC
>JBGTCP010000644.1:0-2210 GCA_041748815.1 Chthoniobacterales bacterium | reverse complement strand
TAGTTTCACAGTGTCATCCGGCAGTACGGTGCCCGGCACCAGTTACCGGCTTGAGCGCACGCGCTCACGCTCCATTGTGGACAAGGATGGCAACCCTGCCGATGTCTCGGAGGCAGTTCTCAAAAATTCTTCAAACAATGCGGAAACGACCTTGGTCCGTGGAATCCCTGCCGCAGCAGGAGATGCAAACGCACAGATCCATCTCCGCGGCCATGGGCACACGATTCCAGTTCGCGGCGGCGATCGTTTCTCGCTGCCAGGAGAAGAGGATGTGACTTACGAAGTGCTGGAAGTGCGGAGCGATCAAGTGGTGGTGCGCGATACGGCAAGCGGAAGTGCGCACACCATCTTCAAGGCCGCTCAATAATTTCTCAGGACGATGCGGCAGCTTTTGCCCCCGCCCATTGTATCAGGAGCGGAGCGGTTTCGATGTTATCCGGCGAGCTACACAGCGCCGCTGGAGTTGCGCATGGTCTTCGGGAACGCGTCCCCGCTGGAGGTGGATCTTGGTTCGGGAGATGGTGGCTTTCTGGTTGCAAGCGCGGAGGAAAATCCGGATCGCAATTACCTCGGTATCGAACGTTTGCTCGGGCGCGTGCGCAAATCCTGCGGGCGCATACAGCGAGCGGGTCTTGGCAACACGCGCATCCTCCGGGTCGAGTCGCACTATGCGCTGGGGTTTTTATTCCCGCCGCGATCCATTGATGTGCTGCATGTTGCTTTCCCGGATCCATGGCCCAAGCGCCGTCACACCGACAGACGCATTTTCCGGCCGGAGGTGATCAAGGCCGCGCATCTGGCATTGGCTCCGGGCGGCGAGATCCGCTTCAGCACCGACCATCTGGAGTATTATGAATGGGTGATCGAAAAAGTGATGCCTACGATTCCATTTCGTGCTGCGACTTGGGAACCGTCAGCAAACTATCCGCAGACGGATTTTGAAAAACGGTTTCGCAACCGCGGGCTGCCGATTCATCGGCTTCGATTGCTGCCGCTGGACAATCCTGAGATCACATCCGGTCCGCCAGTCTGCCTTCGCGATGATAGGGCGAGCCTTGCTGGATCGTGATGGCGCGGTAGAGTTGCTCCAGCAGGACCACTGCGGCTAGTTCATGCTGCATGGTCATGCGTCCAAGGCAGAGGCGTAAATGCACATCGCGTAAAACTTCATCGGGCAGTCCCTCACCGCCGCCCACAAACATCGTGATACGACGGATTCCAGTGTCCTGAAGCCGCTCAAGCCGGTGGGAGAATGTGGTGCTGCCCATGGACTCGCCGGACTCATCGAGAGCAATGAAATGGTCGCCGGGCTCCGGTGCGCGAAGCAGCTTGACCATGGGGTCATTTTTTTTGGTGCCCGGCTTGAGTTGCAGCAGTTCAAACTCGGCACATGCAGCAAGACGCTTGGAATACTCGAGAATGCCGAGGCGCGCAAACTCCAGCGCCGGCTTGCCGATAGTAACCACGCGCAACTTCATGAGAGCGGATGAGCCCGGTCGAGCACCTGCCGCACACGGGCCGACAGCTTGCCGGGCGTAAATGGTTTTTGCAGGAAGAGATCATCTGCGTCGTTGCCATGCAGCGGGCTGTCAATGTATCCCGATGTGAATAAAATGCGCACTTCAGGATGATGCTCGCGGAGCCATGCTCCGAGCTCCTTGCCGCCCATGTTTGGCATCACAACGTCGGTGATGACAAGGTCGATATCGCACGGATTCATGGCGTTGATAAGGCGGATGGCTTCCATCCCGTCGCAGGCCTCCAGCACGTCATAGCCCATGGATTTGAGGATGCTCAGTGTCAGCGGGCGCACGGCAACATCATCCTCCACGACGAGGAGTTTTTCGGTGCCGCCATCGGGTTTGCGGGATTTTTCAGGGGCTGAGACCTCGGCTCCTGCGGCACCGCGCACTTCGGGGAGATAGACTTCAAAAGTCGTGCCCCGCCCGAGCTCACTCTGCACGCGGATGTGGCCACCGCTTTGTTTGATGATGCCGTAGCAGGTTGCGAGACCCAACCCGGTGCCTTTGCCTTTTTCTTTGGTTGTGAAGAATGGCTCGAAGAGATGCTCTTTGACTTCCTGCGACATACCGGAGCCGGTATCGGCAACGGAAAGCAGGACGTAAGGACCGGGAAGGAAGTCGTTGGCCCGGTCGGTAAGGGTGTCGGAGACAATGACGTTGCCGGTGTGAATGGTGAGGGTGCCGCCA
>JBGTCP010000643.1:0-8338 GCA_041748815.1 Chthoniobacterales bacterium | reverse complement strand
AGACGGCGATGCAGAAACGCTTCAGCAGCACTCCGTGCGTGACCGGGTCCCGGATGCGATTGAGCGGCACGCACAAAAAGATCGGCCAGCTCCGCATCAATGCCATCGCGCACAAGCCGCCGGACACTGGCAACATAATCACTCTTCCATTCCGGATCCGCCGGAAGCGAAACTTCGCATGGCCAACCCGGCACCGCACTGCCAGGCATGACAATGGCATAGCCCAATGATTCATACCCTGCGCAGCGCTTGCGAAACATCCGCTCAAGCATCGGCACGCCAAGATCGGCATAATCATAAACGCGCACCTCGCGCTTCCCCGCATGCAGCCGGTGCAGGCGACCCACATATTGAGTGAGAGTCCCCCGCCAGGAAACCGGCATTGCAAGGAACAGAGTATCAAGCCGGGGGTCATCAAACCCCTCACCCACGAATTTGCCGGTCGCAACCACCACACGCGGCGCATCTTCCGGCGTCTCGCGAAGTGCCTCCAGCGCATCCCGAAGATCCCGCTTACTGGTACCTCCACGCAACGGAATAATCCGGGCATCCAGCGGTGCGAGCATCGCGACCAGGGTTTCCAAATGCTCTGTGCGTTCGGTGAGAACCAGCGGACAACGCCCCTCGGCAAGAGTCTCCGCAATGTCAGCACAGATCATCGCATTGCGCCTTTCATCACGCAGGATCAAGTCGCAGATCTCCTGGAAAATAACACGGGGATCTTCGTGAAAATCGAGCTCCGCACGCAGATCAGTGGGCCGTACGATAACATGATGCGTGAATGGCCTCGCCCGCGCCTGTTGCTTCGCATTCACCCGATGCCGCACAGGGCCGCATTGCATAAAGATGATCGGGTGGTGCCCATCTTTGCGGACAACCGTCGCAGAAAGCCCTGTGATGTATTTAGCCTTGGCCCGGCGCGCGATCATCTCAAAGCTTTGCGCCGGGAGGTGATGGCATTCGTCGAAAACCAGATGCCCGTAATCTCCCACGCGGTCATCCACAGTTCCCTTGCGGGCAAGACTTTGAAGCAATGCCACGTCAATCATACCCCGCAGTTTCCGGCGACCGCCGCCAAGACACCCAATGGATTTCGCAGGGATGCCCAGGAACTCGGAAAGCCGCTCAACCCATTGCGCCATGAGTTGCTGGCGGTGAACGAGCACCAACGTATTAACCCCCCGACTCGCAATGAGCCAGGCAGCAAGTACCGTTTTGCCAAAGGCCGTGGTGGCAGCGAGCACCCCTGTGTCATGCTTGAGCATTGCTTCGGCAGCCAATGTTTGTTCCCCACGCAGAGCACCGCAAAACTTTACGTCAATAGGAGTTCCACCATGCCGTTCATCACGGAGGTCAGTCGGTATCTTCAACCCCTTCAGCAACGCCAACAATTCATCCAGGCACCCCCGCGGAAGAGCAATGTGCGCAGTCAGGTCTTCCGCACATCCAATAATCCGCGGCTTGCCAAACGTCGAAAGCCGCATCGCCTGGGCCCGATAAAATTCCGGATTCTGAAATGCAGCCAGCCGCACAAGCCGATTGTACAACCCCGGAGGCAATCCTTCTTTGGGCACATAGATTTGATCCGCAAGAACGAGCTCCACAGAATCCGGCAATGGACCTGTAATAGGCAGATCGCGCGGATTCCGCGAAGCTGGTGCCTTCCATGGCTCCAGCGCGAAGTCATCTTCCGGCGGAACCCGCACAGGCAAAACCCGCCCACCCCGTTCTGCCGACTCAACGAGCGATTCCAGCTCGCCACTCCCGAGCTTTCGGACACTCGACAGATACTCCCACTGATCTCCATAAGGAATCAACCCATCATCGAGAAAAACCGAGTTCCCACGATCACGCGGAGCCTTCTGAAGAGGCAGTGCAATGAGGTTGCCAAATCCGCCGCGAGGCAAAGTATCCTGATTCGGAAAGAACCGGTCATAGGATGCAAGACCAACACCCGGCATGCGCTCAAGCGTTTCAGTAAGCAGATGAGCACCCAGCCTACGGGCAAGTGCAGCAGATACCGCCTGTTCAAAAAAGATCCAGACATGGGCACCATTCCCCGACCGCGACCGCTCGACAGCAGCCGGAACCTCCCGCTCCACACACACCTCCCGGAATGCCGCCACATCGTCCCCCCAATGCTCCCCATCAAAATCCGCAGCCAGGAAGAAGCAGGTTTCGTCCACCAACATGGGGTAAACCCCGGCAACAAACAGTGAGCCGTCGGGCCCGTGACCTTCCAGATGCCAGCGAATCACCTCATCCGTAAACGGCAACCATTTCTGATGCGGACAATCCGAACATTTGATCCGGGGTTTCTCGCAGACGCCCTTCACCCACTCATTCCCACAAGCCGGTGAGTAGCCTGAGCGTCCGGTGCGGGAGTTCTCAAAACGCCGTGCATAGACATCCGATCTGCCGCGAAAGAGAGAACGGAAGCATTCAATTTTGGCTTCAGGCGTTGATCGATAGTCCAGTGTCATGAGCGAAAGCCCGCCGAATCCGGCTCAGTCATTCGCAACCACACTACCCGAATCCAAGCCCAATTCCACCAGGTTTCCATCCCCCGCCACATTCCTCGCAAGCCGGCCCGCTTTATTCAGTCCCGCAACCCGCTTCTTCCACTTCGATGTCCCCGAATATTTTGACGGATTCAAGCAAGCCGGCAACAGCGGATCGACCGCCATGCATTCATCCCAGAGTTCCTTCTCCGTCACAAACCACTCAACCAGCTGCTCCTTCAACTCGGCACCCCGCCCCGCCGGAGTATGTTTCAAATGCTCAGCGTGCGCTGCATATTTTTTCTCAATCCGTTCAAAGTCCCATGCTGCCGCCGCAACTTCCTTTGCCGTTTCTCCCCCGCAGCATGTGCCTTCCATAAAGATAATCCGTCCAGCAAAAACAGGGTCACGCCCAAACATTCGTTTCAGCTCACCAAAAGGATCCGGCGAAATCCATACACTCCGCTGCAACTGCCCAAAGTGTTCCTTCTCCAGCCTCCGACGAAGCCGATCCCGCAATTTACGATCCTTCTCAGGCACGTCAAAGATCACCATCCGCCAGAGCCCATCCCATTCCCTGCTCCAGCAAGCCTCCGGATCCCTTCCTCCCATTGCACAAAGCCGCCCCGCCTCCGTCACTCGCCAAACCCGGTCATTGCTACGCGGATCCACCTTCGATTCCACAAACCTCCGATATTCCAGCGCATGAATCCTCTTTTGAAATCCGTTCCTGTACGCCCACTCATCAAAAGACTGATCCAGGTTCCGATAACTCGGTCGCATGGCCATCCCACCAAGCCACATCAAATGATAAAGCAACATCTCCGTCTTAGTATTCATCCCACAAATCAGAACATATTTCCCGTTTGAATGCAACGATCGTTGCATTCAAACGGGAAAAGTGATTGGATGAGTGATAAGGAATGCAACAAGTGCGGAGGGGTGACTGTTCAATGCCCGGCAAGTCGCGGGTAGGGGCACAGGGCCTTGTGCGGACCCAGGCCGGCCCGCCTTAGGGCATCAATTGCAGACAGTGGAAGCTCAACGTACCCCGAGATCTGCTAAATCCCTGGCTGGAACTTCCACCTTCCGTCTTGCCTCTTTTACCGCAAGGGCCAGACTTCGACAGCTAGCCGCAAACTCAAAATCCACTCCATGAACCTGACCAGTGACCACCCGTATTGGGCTCTAAAAAACGGAATACTCCATTCCTACCCGTCTTTGAAGCAGGATAAGATCTGCGACGTGCTCATTACTGGCGGAGGCATTTCCGGCGCACTGGCTGCGCACACCCTGGCCAAGGAGTGTCTGGACATCGTCCTCATCGACAAGCGCGACATCGGAATGGGCAGCACCAGCGCGAGCACGGCGCTGCTGCAATATGAGATCGACGTCCCTCTTTGCGAGTTGACAGAAAAAATCGGGAGGGAAGATGCAGAGCGCGCGTACTGGATTTGCCACGAGAGCATCGATAAGATCGAAGCCATTGTGAGCGAGCTGGGAGGTGGATGCGATTTCCAACGAAAGCGAAGTGTGTATCTCGCCTCAGACGAACACGGTTTGGAAATGCTCGAAAAAGAATATCTCGCCCGCCAGCAGGCAGGAATTAACGTGAAATTCCTGGACGAAAAGGAGATCGAGTCAAAGTTTTCATTCTCACGCCCCGGCGCGATCGTTTCCGAACAAGGCGCGGAGGTGGATGCTTACCTTCTGACCCACACGTTGCTCGAAGTTGCAGGTCAGCGGGGAGTTAAGATCTATGACCGCACTGAAATGGTGGATTTTGACACGTCAGGCGGCGCCGCTTCCATCAAGACTGCTGAGGGATGGACCGTGCAAGCCAAACATCTTGTCTGGGCCACGGGTTATGAGGCAGTTGAAGATCTGTGGAAGAAGATCGTGACACTCAAAAGTTCCTTCGCCCTCGTCAGTGAGCCGCTGGACTCTTTCGAAGGATGGTGGGATCGCGCGTTGCTCTGGGAAACAGCGCAGCCTTATTTCTACATGCGCACAACGTCCGACCAGCGTGCATTGGTCGGAGGTGCCGACGACGTTTTTCGAAATCCCGCCCGCAGGGACTCGCTTATTCCAAAAAAGACAAAGCAGCTCATGGAAACATTCAGGGAGATGTTCCCAAAGATACCCTTGGAGGTAGCATATAGCTGGGCTGGAACATTTGGTGAAACCAAGGACGGTTTGGCATACATCGGAAGTATTTCTGAACGTCCTCTTAGTTACTACGCGCTTGGATTCGGCGGCAACGGCATCACTTACAGCGTAGTTGCCGCAGAAATCATTCGAGACACAATACTCGGCAGACACAATCCTGATGAGCGGATTTTCTCATTCTCAAGATAACTTGCGACTTAAGTCGTAGCGGCTGTCTGAGGCAGGGCGAGACGCGGGTCGCTTTCGATGAGTTCGACTAACGTGCCCCATGGTGCATCGTCAATGGCGACGAAGATGTGCA
This sequence comes from Chthoniobacterales bacterium, assembly GCA_041748815.1. Taxonomy (GTDB): domain Bacteria; phylum Verrucomicrobiota; class Verrucomicrobiia; order Chthoniobacterales; family CAKUMP01; genus JBGTCP01. Next base: position 3,367 of record JBGTCP010000643.1, on the reverse strand, counting down.
GGTAGAGCGCAACGGTTTCTTGAGACTGGCTGGCCATCAGTCCGTCGATCGCGGTTTGAATTGCGGCGGTCTCAGGGGCTTCGGGCATGTCTTCGACGAGTCCTTCGCCGTCGTGTTTCACGCCCAGCGAGTCAAGGAATTGTACGAGCATGGCCTTGTGCTTGGCCGTGAGCCAGATCTGCAACAGATGCGCAGTTACAGACTCGGCCATCCGGCGCGAGAGTGCTCCTGCGAGCCATTTGTGACGGTCGGCTACCGGTTTGCGCATCACAAACATCGGGCGCAAGTTTTGCATGGGCGCCAATTTGTTAACTGCCGCGGAATAGTACTCCTTGTGAGCACTGAAAAGATCCTCGCAGATCGAGGTCTTCATCGGAGAGCTAAGGGACTTAAAAATTTCGTGAAACAGCATGGGACGGAAAGGTATGGAGCGCGCGGGGCGGGAGGTCAAGCATCTGGAGGGGATTGGGTAAGCCCTTCCGGGGGATTTGCGATTCCTAAAACCTCACAAACGGCTTTCCCGATGTGCGGATTCCAAAATCCATGAAGCAACGCAACGACGTTGGTGTCCGAAACTCCGGCCTCACGCGCCAGCGATTCCGAGTCAAAACCGCGCTCCTGCACACGCTTCCGCAAATCTTCCATAAACTCGTCGGATGGTGACTTCATGAACACCATTCTACGCCGCTGGGACCGGGAAACTCAAGGAGCGTGTCCGAAGCGATCCGAAATATGCGGCGTTTCGCGAAGAGCACGGTGTGCGATTTCTCCTTTCCAAAATGGCCCGTCCGTAGGATGGTAGTCGAATGATGAACCCACTCTCACTCACTTTCGCAGCCGCGATTTTACTAACCCTCCATGGACCTGTATCCGCGGCTACCTGGCTTCAGGACTTCGAAGCAGCAAAGGCACAGGCTACTGAAGAGAAGAAAGATCTTTTGGTGAATTTCACCGGATCCGACTGGTGCGGGTGGTGCATTCGTCTGAAAGAGGAAGTGTTTGCGCAGGAAGAATTCAAACCAGCAACCGGAAAATTTGTACTCGTTGAACTCGATTTCCCGCAGGACGAATCCCTCATCACGCCAGAAATCAAGAAGCAGAATGAAGAGCTGAAGGAGAAATTTGGGGTCGAAGGATTCCCCACCATTTTTCTCATGGATAACCGTGGTCGACCGTATGCGAGCACAGGGTATCAGGAAGGCGGCCCCGGTCCCTACATCGACCACCTGAATGACCTTCAAAAAGTGCGCATCTCGCGGGATGAAGCGTTCGCAAAGGCGGATCGGGTCGTCGGAGTGGAACGTGCCAAGCTTCTCTACGCAGGTTTGTCTGAAATGGAAGACGCCATCGTCGCTACTCATTACGGCGAACTTATCCGCGAAGTCTCCGAGCTGGATCCGGACGATGTGACAGGCCTACAAGCAAAAGCAAGCAAGCATCAGGCTTTGGGCGCACTTGCAGAAGCATTGATGGAGAAGGCCAACGCGGGCGACAAGGAAGGCGCATTTGCACTGGTTGATGCCTACATCGAGGAACACCAGCCGGAACCCGCACTTCGGCAGGAAGTTTTACTCCAAAAGCTAATGGTCCTTGAGCCCCCTGCGGATAACCCCCAGGCGGTCAAAGTGCTGGAGGAAGTGATCGCGATCGATGCCGCATCACCCATTGGTCAACAAGCGGCGGAAATCAAAGCTGCCATTCAGGAATCTTGAGCCACACCGAGGCTGGGGCACCAGGCTCCGCAAACCACGCAATCATCCTCAAGCTGAGTTGCCCGGACGGGGTGGGATTGCTGGCAAAGCTCACGGGGTTCGCCGCAGCTGAAGGCATGAACCTGCTGGAAGTCCACCAGTTCACGGACTCATTGAGCGGCTGGTTTTTTGCGAGGCTCGCAATCGACCCCGGTACCGTGCGGGAGGATCTCGCCGTGATTCAGGAAAAATTCGCCGCAGTGGCCCGCTCCATGGGTGCGGAGTGGAGCATTCATGATGAGGCGCAGCGCAAACGCATGGCGATCTTTGTGAGCACGGTCGACCACTGTCTTGTGGATCTCCTGCACCGCTGGCGGGGTGAGGAATTACCGATAGAAATCCCCCTCGTCATTTCCAATCATGAAATCCTGCGTCCGCTGGTGGAACGCGAGGGCGTCCCGTTTCATCACATCCCGGTGAGCACTGAGAACAAAGAGGCAGCTTTCCGCGAGATGGCCCGTCTTTGCCGGGATCAATCCATCGATGTGATTGTGCTGGCGCGGTATATGCAGATCGTTCCGGACTGGTTTTGCGAGGAATTCGCCGTGCGGTTGATCAACATTCATCATTCATTTTTGCCCGCATTTGTCGGAGCGAATCCCTACCGGCGCGCATACGAGCGGGGTGTGAAGCTCATTGGTGCCACTTGCCACTACGCCACTCCTGATCTTGACGAAGGGCCGATCATCGATCAAGAGGTGGTTCGTGTGGAGCATTTCCATCTCCCGGGTGACCTGCTTCGTTTGGGACGGGACTGCGAGAGGCTCGCATTGGCGCGCGGGGTTCGATACCATGTTCATGACCGCGTCTTAATCCATGGACGGAAGAGCATTGTCTTTCGCGATTGAAGCGCCGCACTTATTACCCAATTTAATATGGCTGGATCTTCTATAATCACTGGTTTTCGCGGGATGCTGCTGGATGCGCCGGAGTTTGGCGAACTGCGCTTCCATCGCGATGGCGCGATCCTGGTGAAGGATGGCAAGATCCTGGATTTCGGCCCGCACGAGCGCATCGCCCGGCGGGAGTTGGATGCGCCGGTGCGCTGGATCACCTCCTCGCGCTACGTGATGATGCCAGGGTTGATCGACCTGCACACGCATTTGCCGCAATACCCGATGGTGGCCCGCGGAGACGCAGAGTTGCTGCCATGGCTGAGGCAGTATATTTTCCCGATTGAAAGAGAATTCACCGGGCCGCGGGTGATGAAGCAGATCCCCACGTTCTTTGAGCGTGTGGTTGGCAATGGTACAACGACCGTGGGTGTTTTCAGTGCGATTTACGAAGATACCTGTCACGCCGCATTCGAAGCAGCGCGGGATATCGGCATGCGTGCCATCATCGGCAAAACCATGATGGATGTGGGATCATACGGCCAGCATCAGCCGCGCAAAGTGGTCTCCATTTCACTCCACGAAAGTGAGCGCCTGTGCACCGAATGGAACAAAGCCAATGACGGCCTGCTCGACTACGCCTTCTCGCCGCGCTTTGCGATCAGTTGCAGCGATAAACTCATGCGCGGCGCGGCCGCAATGGCGAAGCAATACGACGCGTATATCCAAACCCACCTTGCCGAAAACCAACAGGAAATCGAACAGGTCAAACACCTTTTCAAC
>JBGTCP010000642.1:0-2722 GCA_041748815.1 Chthoniobacterales bacterium | reverse complement strand
CAACCAGCTCATTGCTTACGCGCCGGGACGTGGTGGTCATTGCTTCTGTCTCGTGCATCTACGGATTGGGCTCGCCCGAGGATTACATGAACATGCTTCTCACGGTGAAGCTGGGGCAGTCGATGTCGCGCGAGGCGTTTTTGGCGCGGTTGGTGGACATTATTTACGAGCGCAACGACAACCAATTCACGCGTGGCAAATTCCGTGTGCGCGGCGATGTCGTGGAGGTTTATCCCGCCAACCGCGACGAACAGGCCGTGCGGGTGGAATTTTTTGGCGATGAAATCGACCGCATCACGCAGTTCGATCCTCTCACCGGAAATCTACAGGAGCAGCTCACCATGGTCACGTTGTTCCCCGCGAAGCAATTCGTGACTCCGCATGACAAGCTGCAGGCGGCCATGCGGTCGATCCGCACAGAACTCGATGCCCGCCTCATCGAACTTGAATCGCAAAACCGCCTCATCGAAGCCCAACGCCTCAAAATGCGCACGGAGTATGACCTGGAGATGATTCAGGAAATGGGATTCTGCAGCGGCATCGAGAACTACTCGCGGCATCTCAGCGGACGCGCACCCGGCTCGCGGCCATTCACGTTGTTGGACTTTTTTCCTGATGACTACCTGCTCATCATTGACGAATCCCACGCGAGCGTGCCGCAAATCGGCGGGATGTATGAGGGCGACAAATCCCGCAAAAAAGTGCTAGTGGAATATGGCTTCCGCCTGCCAAGCGCCATGGATAACCGCCCGCTGAATTTTCCAGAGTTCATGGAGGTGACCGGGCAGATGATTTATGTGAGTGCCACCCCCGGCCCCTTCGAGTTGGAGAACAGCGTCGTCGGCAATGAGACCTTCATCCCGCACATCAAAGCCAAACCGGGTACTGCCAAGCCGGACATCGCTGCATTGCCGGTGTTGAAGCGAAAGGACGCGCCCTTCGATCCGGAGAAACCCGGGACCAAGCTGGTGGTCGAGCAAATCATTCGCCCGACCGGTTTGCTCGACCCAATCATCACGGTGCGTCCGCTCAAAGGCCAAATCGACGAGACCATTGAACTCTGCCGCCAGCGCATAGAAGTCAATGAACGGGTGCTTGTCACCACACTCACCAAACGCACGGCTGAGGATTTGACGGACTATCTGCGCGATGTCGGACTCAAGGTGCGCTACCTGCATAGCGACATTGATACGATTGAGCGTGTGGAAATTTTGCGCGCATTACGCGCAGCGGAGTTTGATATCCTCATCGGCATTAATTTGCTCCGCGAGGGACTCGACCTTCCCGAGGTTAGCCTGGTCGTCATTCTGGATGCGGATAAGGAAGGCTATCTCCGCAGCCAAACCTCGCTCATCCAGACTGCAGGTCGCGCTGCTCGCCATGTTAAAGGAGAGGTCGTGCTCTTTGCAGACACCATCACAAAGAGCATGAAGCGGCTCATTGAAATCTGTGACCATCGCCGACAGAAACAGTTGGAATACAACACCGAGCATGGCATCACGCCAAAGAGCGTTGTGCGGGCCGTGCAGGAGAGCCTGCATACCATTCTCCGGGGTCGTGAAATTGAAGAGTCTGTTGTGCGTGAGGACGGCGGCAATTTCGACGTCGTGGAAACATTGCGTCAGCTCCAAAGCGAAATGGAAATCGCTGCGAACAATCTTGAATACGAACGCGCAGCACTGCTCCGCGATCAAATCATGGAGCTGAAATCCGGCCTCGGCATCGACAAGATCGAGCCAAAGCAGCGCCAGTCCGTCAAGTATCCCAAGCTCAAACGTAAAGTCCGCCAGCCCGCCGGTTAGGCGCTGAAGCCACTCTGCGCCCGACCGGTGAGTTCTTCCTCCAGCGTCCATTCCTCGTAGGCGGATGCGTAGTGAACATTCGTTTCGAGCAGAGTTGCGTGATCGGAGTCTGCTTCGAGTCTGCCATTGTGAAAAAATAAAATGCGCCCGGCCCGCTTGAGCAAGCCCACACGGTGGGTCACCAGCAGTGTGGTGCGCTCCTCGCTCAGGCTCACGATTGCCTGATGGATCATCTCCTCACTGCCCGGCTCCACGGCGGAGGTAGGCTCATCGAGCAGCAGGATCGATGGCGAGGCGAGGAAGGCACGGGCAAGGCTCAGGCGCTGCTTTTGTCCGCCTGAAAGTTTCACTCCGCGCTCGCCGACCAGCGTCCCGTATCCCCCGGGCAACGCCTCGATGAACTCATGAGCATTTGCTGAAGTCGCCGCCTCGATCATGTCTGCTTCTGTTGCATCTAGTCGCGCGTAAAGCAGGTTCTCGCGGATCGTGGAATTGAAAAGGTAGGTGTCCTGCAGGACCATGGCCATGCGTTGGCGCAGTGCACTGAGTTCCCAATCGCACACGCTGACTCCGTCCACCCGCACAGAGCCTTGTTGCACGTCGTAAAAGCGAGGGATGAGTTGCAGTAATGTGCTTTTGCCGGACCCGCTTCGTCCGGCGATCGCTACAAACTCGCCGGGTTCGATGTGAAATGTCAGACTCTGCAAAATCGGGGAGCCGGGGATGTAGGCGAACTCGACGTTCTCAAAATCAATCCCGCCAGCGGGGAGGCTGGTAGCGTGTTTTGGCTCCGCAGGGGATGTGATTTCGTTGGGCTCGAGAAGCACTTGCACCACACGTTGGGCTGCAGCGCGGGCACGCATCAACGTGTCGGACATGCGCGCCAGCGTTCCAATGGGGCTTTGCAGACGCCACCAATA
>JBGTCP010000641.1:0-4178 GCA_041748815.1 Chthoniobacterales bacterium | reverse complement strand
CAAATGGATGCTCCGGGTCGATCATGCGCTCGAAATTAAACCTCACTGCTTCCGCGTCGAACATCGATCCATCATGAAAGCGTACCCCCTCGCGCAATACAAAGCGATAGACCATCCCGTCTTCAGAGATCGTCCATTCTTCTGCCAGCGCGGGTTCGATCTCCAGCGTGCCTGAGCCGAAACGCACCAGCCCTTCATAAATATTTGCCGCGATGCGGAAATCATTCAGCGCAGTCGCAGCGTGAGGGTCCAGCGAACGCGGCTCCGCTGCCTGTCCGATGATCAGAACGTCGTCCGGAATCCCGGCGCGTGGTCCGCAGCCGACCATGCCCGCGAGTGCAAGAAGCAGGAATGCCCTGCCTGCCCTGCTCATGAATCGTGGCTCCCGTCGTCGGGATGCATGTGCGGCACGGCCGTTTGTCGCGTCTCAGGGAAGTCATCCAGCGAGGCAATGAGTCCGCTTTTTTCACCTTCCACAAACAAAGGCTCCGTCGAAGAATATGCGATGAGCAGGCGTGCGAGACCTTCCAGGCAATCGAGATGCGTGCGCTCGTAGCCATGCGACGAATCCAGCCCGAATGTCACCAGCGCTGTGCGAATGTCGTTGCCCGATTCCACTGCGGATGCGCTGTCGCTGCGGTAATATCGGAAAACGTCGCGTCCATGCAGGATGTTGTGCTCTCTGCAAAGCCAAAGCAGATGCCGGCTCAGATGATAGTCAAATGGCCCGCTCGAATCTGCCATGCAGACTGACAGCCAATGCTCGCTGGATTCCTGTCCGTGTCCCACAGTGCCATTATCAATCGTGATCATTTCCGAGACATCGCCGCGCAGCACCGAAGAGGCGCCGCTCCCGACTTCTTCGGAGATCGTGAAGAGAAAATGCAGATCAGTGGGAAGCTCGCAGGGCTGCTCGACCAGATGGCGGATCACGCACAGCATCACTGCCACGCCTGCCTTGTTGTCAAGATGCCGGGCGTTGATAAATCCATTTTCCAGCAATTCAGGACTGGAATCCACGCCCACAAAATCACCGACGTTCAAGCCGAGGTTGAGGAGATCCTGTTTGCAGAACGACTTGGCATCCACGCGCACTTCGACGTTATCCCAGTTCACTGGCTGCGTGTCGATGGCGTCATTAAAAATGTGTCCCGACGCTTTAAGCGGCAGGATGGTTCCGCGAAAAATTTCCTCATCCGTAAAAATGGAAACGCGTGCGCCTTCGGCAAAGCGGCTGGACCAGGTGCCGACCGGTTTGATAGCGAGGCGTCCGTTGGATTTCAGCTCTCGCACCATCGCGCCGAGCGTGTCCAGATGACTCACAATGGCCCGCGGGGTGGTGGACGAGGTGCCGGCGATGGTGGCGCGGATCGCACCGCGGCGGGTCATTTCATACCGCACACCCAGCCGGTCCAGCTCGGCGACGACCATACGGGTGACGGGATCGGTGTAGCCGGTCGGCGAATGAATTTTGAGCAGCTTAAGCATCCAGCCCGCCACATATTGCATATCGATCTGGCAATCGGGATCCGCCGGAGGTGCGGGAAGTGGTTGTGTGATTTCTGTGAATTTCATGATTCGGCGGAAGTGTGAGGACGTGCTGTGTGCGGGAAAAGCAAATCCACAAAACGCTCTGCGGTGGGTTGCGGTTCGTGATTTGCGAGGCCGGGACGCTCGTTGGCCTCAATGATCCAATACTCTGGTGCATCGCAGGCTTTCACAATCAAATCCATTCCCACGACCGGTATCTCCAGCGCGCGCGCTGCGGCCACCGCCACTTCGGCGAGCTTGGGATGCAGGTTCGCGGTGACATCGTGAATCGTGCCACCCGTGTGCAGGTTGGCCGTGTTGCGCACTCGAATTTCAGCGCCTTCCTGCGGCGTGTCGTCCAATTTCCAATCCTGTTCCTCAAGCGTGCGAATTGCTTCGCCGTCTACGGGGATCGTGCTTTCGCCGCCAGTGGCTGCGGCCCGGCGTCGACTAGCGCGTTCGATAAGTTCGCGCACTGTGTGACGACCCGTGCCGGTCACGACGGGCGGATGACGTTCAGCGGCAGCAACGACTTCGTAGTTGATCACCACAATCCTGAGATCGATGCCGGACACGTATTCCTCAATGAGAACAATGTCGCATTCCTCGCGGGCTGAAACGATTGCGGCCTCGAGAGATTCGGGCGTGGTGATATTCACTGCGACGCCTCGTCCCTGCTCGCCGCGCGCGGGTTTTACCACGACGCTTCGGTGTGTTTCCAGAAATGCGGCATTGCTTTCAGGACCTGCCGCGCGGGTTTGATGCGGCAGTCTCAGCTGTGCGGCTTCCAGCGCATGGCGGGTCATTTCCTTGTCGTCGCATCGGCTCATGGCCACCGCGCTGGTGAGGCCGGAAAGGGATTCCCGGCAAAGAATCGAGCGGCCACCAAGAGTGAGCCGGAAGTAGCCACCTGCTGGATGCACTGGCTCGATCGAGATGCCGCGCCGCATGGCTTCGTGAATGATGATGCGGGCGTAGGGGTTGTATCTTTTTTCAAGATCACTGCCTGTGAAGAGGTGTTCGTTGATGGGGTTGCAGCGCTTGATCGCAAAGACCGGAATCCGCTCGAAGCCGATTTTTTTGTAAAGCCGGATCGCATTTTCATTGTCATGCAAAACCGATAGATCCAGATACGATCTGCCATCTGCCTGATACGATTCCACGAGATGCCGCACGAGTGCCTCTCCTACCGCGGGCACAGAAATTTGTGGATCCACCGCGAGCGACCACAGGCTTGAGCCATTGCGAATGTCGCGGAAGGCGAGGTGGTGGTCGACGCCGAGCGCCACCCCGAGCACCCCGCTGCCATTGCTGCGGGCTACAATGAGGCGCAGGCGCGGGTCATCGCGGTTCGCCCACATTTCCGCAACTTCAAATGGGACCATGCCAAGTGAGCGGTAAATGCGATTAATCTCCTCCAGCTCGGCTTTGCTTTGCAACCCGGTGATTTGGAGATTGGGGAAAGGCTCGGGAAGCGGATGGTAGCTTGCGAAGCGGATGCGGAAAGTGTGCGATGGATCCATGAATAAATCGCGCGGTGCGGTATTCAGGATCACATGCGGGTCCGTCACATAAAATGCGATATCCCGGCTGTCTGGTTTTTCTTTCAACAGCTCCTTTGCCACGTCTGTCGGATCTTTGAATGTGTGCGCAAAAATGAGACGGCCCCATCCGCATGGGACGACGACGCTGGTGAAACTTTCCTTGGGGCTGGGTGATACCATGGACCAGGGGTCGGATTAGAGATGGTGTGACTGCAGCCAGAACTCCAGCAAAGCCGCCTGCCAGAGCTTCGAGCCTTGGAGCGGCGTGATGTGCGATTCCGGCGAGGCAAGCAGTTTGTCGATGTAGTCCCGCTGGAAAAGTCCGCGGTTGCGGGAGGCGGAGTTGGTGGTGAATTCGCGGGCAAGTTCGAGGAAATCGCCGCGCAGGTATTTCAGCGCGGGCACCGGGAAATATCCTTTCGGACGGTCGATCACACCGGCAGGAATGATGGCGCGCGCCGCTTCCTTGAGCACGTATTTTCCGCCGTCGGCAATCTTGAAACCGGCAGGGACATTGGCGGCAAATTCCACCACTTCATGATCCAGAAATGGCACCCGCGCCTCCAGTCCCGCCGCCATCGTGTTGTTATCCACACGCTTCACCGGATCGTCCACTAGCATGATCAACGCATCCAAACGCATCGCCTGGTCAATCGGGTCCGTGGCGCCAGGCGAAGCAAAGTGGTTCCGCACAAACTCCGTGGCGTAATCATTTTCTGCAAGTCCAGCGCCGACGAGGCGTTGGTAATCCTCGAAGTCGCGATCGAAAAAATGCTGCTGATAAGTGCCCAGAGCATCCTTGGTGTCCAGCATGGGCGGATACCAATGGTAACCGCCAAAAATTTCATCTGCGCCCTGACCGCTTTGCACGACTTTCACAAATTTGCTCACTTCCTGGGAGAGCAGATAGAAGCCGACATTGTCATGGCTGACCATCGGCTCCGACATATTGCGCACACAGTCATGCAACGCCGGCAGCGTCCGAGCGGCATCGATGAAGAGCTTGTGGTGAGTTGTGCCGAAATGATCCACGATGAGATCGGAATATTTAAACTCATCCCCCGCTTCGTCGTTCACGCTTTCGAATCCGATGGAAAACGTTTC
>JBGTCP010000640.1:0-2379 GCA_041748815.1 Chthoniobacterales bacterium | reverse complement strand
CTCACCCGCCTGCGCTCGATGCCGCATATTCAGTTCATCCGCATCGGAAGCCGGGTACCGATTTTTCTCCCGCAGAGGATCACGACGGAACTCTGCACGATGCTCAGAAAACACCATCCGCTCTGGATGAGCGTGCATGTGAATCATCCCAAAGAACTCACCACCGAAGTCCGGGATGCACTAGGCATGCTGGTCAATCACGGTGTGCCACTTGGGAATCAAAGCGTCTTGATCTCCGGCGTGAATGACAACCTGCCAGTCATGAAAACACTCGTGCACAAACTGCTCATGTGCCGCGTGCGGCCTTATTACATTTACCAATGCGATCTCATCAAAGGCTCCGCGCATTTGCGGACCCCGGTGCGCAAGGGCATCGAGATCATCGAGGGTTTGCGCGGTCATACGACCGGATATGCAGTCCCGCAGTTTGTCATCGATGCGCCTGGAGGCGGAGGCAAGGTCCCCATCAATCCAGGTTACGTCCTCTACCACGACGACAACCATATCGTGATCCGGAATTACGAAGGCCAGGTCTTCGAATATCCCGAGGAATCGCAAGCGCTGGCACATGTGGCAGCAGATACCGAACTGATCCGGGATTATCTATAACGCAAGCGAGGCCGTTTTACTTTCACAGGTCAGATCGACCAAACTCCAAGGAAGATCTTGACGTTTTGAAAGAACGGCCATATTTATGCCCATATGAAAACGACGATTGAGATCGATGAGGCAAAGCTGGAAAGGTTGATGCATTTGACCGGCCTCAAAACACGCAAGGAGGCAGTCGATTGGGCACTGACGGAAGCTGAAAGAATTGCAGCCATCAACCAAATCGCCGAAAATCCCTGGAGCGCAGCCATGCTGCATGATGCGGTGGATCCAGACTATGACATTGTGGCCATGCGTAAATCGTCGGTCAGCTACAAAACGAAATGACCAATCTCATCGTCGATTCCGCCCATTTCATCGACCTGTTGCGGAGTGGTGTGGATTTTCGCCAACGCTTGGTCGAGTCATTGCGGGCAGGGTGTTTGTACAATTGTTGAGTGATCCGGGCGGAAGTGTTGCGGGGGGCAAAGTCCCGGAGCTTGCATGAAGAAATTGAGTGCTTCTTTGACATCATTCCCGAAGTTCCCTGCGACGCAAAACTCTGGCGTGCCGTTTCGAAGCTGGGCTGGGAACTCGGGCGAAAAGGCAAATGGCCGCCCGTCACAGATCTTGTAATCGCCGCGTCCGCACTACGCATCGGCGCCGTGCTTGTTTCGCCGGATACACATTTCGCGAATGTTCCCGAACTGCGCGTGGTCAGTGAAATTCCGTAGCTGTCGCCAGCGGAGAGAATTCGGAGAAATTCGCTTTATCGAACCTGTTCTCCTCCGCTCCCGTTCTCCTGTCAAAGATCCGGATCCGCATCCATCTCAGAAAATAATGCATTCGTAACCTGCCTGGCCATGAAGCAACTCGTGTTTCCTGAGTCCGATGCTTTGTTTTTCGCCGAAAATCAAATTCCGATTGGACCCATGAATTTTCATTGCTAATCTGCAGCATGCAACACCCTCCGAAGTATTGGATCCACGGCCAGCTCACTCCCGCCAATGTGGCGATGCTTCCCGTCACCGATCTCGCCTTCACGCGCAGCTACGCGGCCTTCGAATCCGTTCGCACCTATGACGGAGTGCCGTTCCTGTTGAACGACCATCTCGAGCGGCTTCGCAGAACCTGCCAGCGCATGTTTATTCCACTCAAAGACAGCGACCGCCGGATTGCGGCCCTCGTGTATCAAACGCTCGAAGCCAATGACTTCCCGGAAAGCCTCATTCGCATCTACGTCACAGGCGGCACAACCACAGGGTTTATCCCTGAGGGTGACCAGCGGCTGATGATCCTGGTGGATCCGCTGAAACCTTTTCCACTCAGGCAATATGAAGAAGGGATCGCCGTGGCCACCTCCAAACTCACGCGCATTCTGCCTGAGGCAAAATCCACCGACTACATGTCCGGCGTGCACAGCACTATCGAAGCCAGAGCAAAAGGATTTGATGAAGTGGTCTTCGTCAATCAGCGGGGTGCGATCCTGGAGGGAACAACATTCAGTGTGTTTGCAGTCCTGCCGCGATCACTCATCACGCCGGATCAGGGAGTGCTGTGGGGTGTAACAGCCGCGCATGTGGAAAACATCGCCGGCAAATGTGGCTGGGAGGTGAAACGCAAAGCCATCACTCCCGCGATCCTTGCACGCTGCAAAGAAGTTTTCATCACATCCAGCAATCGTGAACTCATTCCCGTTACGCGCATCGAACAAACAGTGATCGGGGATGGAAAGCCGGGGAAAGTGACCCGTCAACTGCACAGCGCCTACATCGATTCGGCACTGGAAAT
>JBGTCP010000639.1:0-2510 GCA_041748815.1 Chthoniobacterales bacterium | reverse complement strand
GGTAGAGGAAGCGATCAGGCGTGGCGTGGACGTGGTGGTGCTGGCGGGCGATGTGGTGGAACGCGAGGATGATTTTTTTGAAGCTTACCGGAACCTGCATCAGGGTGTTGCCCGGCTGGTGGAGGCGGGAATTTCCGTTTTTGGCGTGGTCGGAAATCATGACGTAAAAGTGCTTCCACGCCTGGCAGCTCAGATCCCGGCATTTCGACTCCTGGGTGAGCATGGTGACTGGGAACATGCGTCGGTCGATGAGGGAAACGAACACCTCACGCTATGGGGACGCTCGTTCACTGCTGATCGAATGAGGGAGGCTCCGCTGCAAGGCGAGGCATTTCAGCGGCAACCCGGGATCAATCTTGGAATACTCCATTGCGACCTTGATCAGCGGGACAGTCCTTACGCGCCGGTGATGCGGTCGGCGCTGGAAGCTGCCGGTTTGGACGGCTGGCTGCTCGGGCATATCCACTTGCCTTCGGCACTGACTGCTCCATATCCGCTGGGATATCTGGGGTCGATGACAGGGCTGGATCCGGGTGAGCCCGGCGCGCGGGGCCCGTGGTTGATTTCGATTGAGGGCGGCAGGATTATGCATGTTTCTCAATGGGAGCTGGCACCGCTGCGCTGGGAGCGTTTGGTGGTGGATATCACGGGCATTGCGGAACTGAACATTGCCCGCGAAAGTTTGCTGGAAGCGGTGGTAAAACTGGATGAACGGCTCGCCGACGGGGACTGGCCGCCACAGGCTGTGGGATTGCGCATTCGCTTCACCGGACGCAGCCGGTTCGGTGCGGCAGCAGTGGAGATTTTTTCAGAAGATGACCGCGCTCATCTGCATACTGGTTTGCGCAACACCCACTATTTTCTGGAGCGCGTTGACAGTGCGACGCGGCCGGAGATCGCGCTGGACGAGCTTGCTACCCGGGGAGATCCACCAGCGTTGCTGGCAGCGCGCTTGCTGTTGCTGGACCGGGGTGAGGCGGATCTAGAACGCAGTAAGTTAATAGCTGATGCCCGGCGGATTCTTGAGTCCCGTTTGCGAGATGCACGCTGGTCCGGACTTGGGCGTTCGCTTTCAGACGAGGATGTGGAAATGTATCTTCGACGGTCAGCCACCGCCGCATTCGAGCATTTACTGGCGCAACAAGGAGAGTGGGCATGAAGTTGGTCCAGCTCGAGATTCAGACTCTGCCTGGAATTTCTCCGGGGTTCAGCGTCGATGCGTTCGATGCAGGCATCAACCTCGTGGTTGCACCCAATGCCGGTGGAAAAAGCAGCCTGCTGCGTGCTCTGAATTATTTGATCGCGGGGGTGAGGCAAGGGGATCCTGCAGCGCTTGCGCTTACTGCATCTTTTCAGGACGCGGAGACCCGATGGACAGTGCGCCGCACAGGCAGCAGCATTGTGTGGGAAAAGAACGGACAACCCGCAGAACCTCCCCCACTCCCGGCATTCGACCAGCTGCATTGCTATTGGTTTTCGATGGAAGACTTGCTCAGTGCAGATGCCCGCGACGAAAATTTGTTGCTCGAATTGAAGCGAACTCTCAGCGGGGGATTTGATCTTGATGCGGTTTTGCAGCAGCCGGAATTCACAGTGGGTGTGCGTCATGGTGCGACTCAGGCAAGTGCGCTCACGGAGGCCAGTCGCAAACGTCGCGGGATCGAAGCAGATTATCTAAACCTTAGCTCGGAAGAAGCCCGGCTTCCAGAACTCAGCAAAAAATTGGAGGATGCTGAAAGCGCGGCGAGCAATGCCAGAGAAATCGCGCAGGCTCTTTCGCTCATGGATGCAAGAGACAGTCGGCTCCAGGCAGAGTCCGGACTGCTGACATTTCCGGAGAACATGCCGAACTTCCGTGGCGACGAACTTACAAAGCTGGACGAACTCGCGGATGAACGGAAGATGATGTCAGTAAAGCGCGAGGCGCAACACGCAGCCTTGGAGGAGGCTCAGCAACTATTGAATGATACCGGGCTTGCTGAAGGCTCCCCAGAGGACGCTGAGTTCGATGCCCGCTATCGTGACATCGAAGAAATCCGCAGCAATGAGGCTCAGAAAAAATCTGCAAATGAGCGATTGTCCGCAGCCGGGCGCAATTTGCAGCAGAGTTTACTCCAACTCGGTGCGACCTCCATTCCGCCAAAACTGGATCCTTTCTCGATTTCCGAAGCGGAAACACTCGCGTGCCGGATTCAAAAACTCACTCTCGAGCGCGACGAAATCACAGCCCGCATGCCGACCACAACCGCAAGGCCGGATCCCCGTGAGCAAGCGGCATTAGACTCTGCGGCCGAAGCGCTTCGGGGATGGTTGAATGCGGATAAGGCCTCGCTCTGGATCCCCGGTCTAGCAGCGTGCCTCATGGTGGCGGCGGCCATCACAGGGTTTCTTGCGGGGGCCTGGCTTGCAGTAACTCTTGTCGTGATTGCCTTGGTGCTGATCGTGTGGACGCTTCGACCCGATGGCTCATCCGGATTTCGAAAACGCTACGAGGAAACGGGGATGACGCT
>JBGTCP010000638.1:0-4705 GCA_041748815.1 Chthoniobacterales bacterium | reverse complement strand
CATCACCATGATCCTGGAAAAATCCTGTCCATCCTGAAAATCCTGAAATCCTGTCTAAAAAGCGAACCCGCCGCTTTCCTGTCTTTGCTCGATTTACCGTGCAGTGATCGATAGCTGGGCTGACATTGAGATTGATTTGCGGGGGGGATTGAGGGCAAAGTCGCTCTCATGAGTAATGGCCCGTTTCAAACCTCACTGGATGGTCTGATCCAGACGTTAGAAAATCTGCGCGTGCTGGAGTCCGATGTCGAAAACGCTGTCACATTGATTGAGGAAGCACTGGTCAACGGCAATAAATTGCTGGTCTGCGGCAACGGCGGGAGCGCGGCGGATAGCTCGCATTTCACCAGCGAAATTGTCGGGCGTTTCAAAAACAACCGTCCTTCATTTCCAGCGATTTGCCTGACCACAGACCCGGCAACTGTGACGGGGATTGCCAACGACTACGGGTACGATGAGGTTTTTGCGCGGCAGGTCGAAGGGTTTGGTCAGCGTGGCGATGTGCTGGTCGTTTTTTCGAGTTCCGGAAATTCGCAAAACCTGTTGCGGGCGTTGGAGGTTGCCCAGGATTTAGAAATGGACAGCGTAGCAATCCTTGGACGCGACGGCGGCATAACTGCGGGCCTTGCAACTGTTGATCTCATCGTGCCGGGCGACCTCACGGCGCGCATTCAGGAGGCACAGAAATTTTTGCTGCATTCGATCTGCGAGCAACTCGAAGACGCGCTGGCAGGTGAGCTCCCGAAGGACGTTGACTGATTTTTCATGGAAGCCGCCGCAGAGCAGCATTTTTTGTGGGTGATCCCCTGTTTTCAGGAAAGCGGAAGGCTCCCGCCCTTTCTGAATGAACTTTGCCGGACACTTGCGGGGACGGGCATTGCGCATTCCATCCTCGTGGTGGATGACGGCTCGGGTCCCGGGGAGTCGCGTCATCTTGCGGAGGAAGTGGAAAAGCTGCGAGTGTTGCATTCCAATCTTCAGCCCCCGCTGTTGCTCCCCGAGAATGTTGGAAAAGGCGGAGCGGTTTATGCGGGCTGGAATACGACAGAGAAATCGACGCATCTCGGGTTTGTGGACGCGGACGGAGCAGTGCCAGCCGCCGAGGTTGCGCGCATCATGCAGACCGCGGCCGGCCAACAAGGCCACGTGCGATTCTGGCTTGCAAGTCGCGTGAAGATGCTCGGTCATTTTGTGCAACGGAACACGCTGCGGCATTACAGCGGGCGGATTTTTGCGACGCTCACCACTCTCATTACGGGCATCGAAGTTTACGACTCACAGTGCGGCTGCAAAATTCTCATGCGATCCTCTTTCAGCCGCTTCAAAAATGTGCTCACTGAAATGCGCTTTGCATTTGATATCGACCTGTTGGCCTGTGCACTGGACTCGGGAGTGATCGCCCGCGAGATTCCTATCGACTGGTCCGACGTGCCGGGTAGCAAAGTGAATGTCTTCAAAGACGGTGTGCGCATGGTGCAGTCGCTGGTAAAGATCCGCAGGAAGCTTGGGCGCGTTTCTTCAAGCTCGCTATGAGTGATTCTGCGCAAAGCAGGATCACTGCTCATGTGGAGACATTGCTGGGATGCACTAGGTGCCCGTTAATGTTCAAGCCGGTGGTGTCCGGTCTGCCCGTCGTGAGCCGTGTCATGCTCATTGGCCAGGCTCCGGGGGTCAAGGAACCTCAGCTTGGCCGGCCCTTTGCATGGACTGCGGGGAAAACGCTTTTCCAATGGTTTAAAGAAAGTTGCGGGATTGATGAGGCGACATTCCGGCAGCGGGTTTACATGGCGGCGGTGTGCCGGTGTTTCCCGGGCAAAGCTCCAGGCGGTGGCGACCGGGTGCCAAATCCACTCGAGATCGCAAATTGCTCGTCGTGGATGCAAGCCGAGTTTGAAATTCTTAAACCCGCGCTGATCATCCCGGTGGGCAAGCTCGCGATCCTCCAGTTTTTCGCATTTCAAAAACTTACCGAGGTCATTGGAAAAAAATTCCGCGATGAGCGGATCGGCTGCGACATCATCGCGCTGCCGCATCCCTCCGGCGCATCCACGTGGCATCGCATGGAGCCCGGCAAATCGCTGCTGACAGAGGCGCTGCAGCTGATCTGCAAGCACCCGGCATTTCCGGCTGATCAATAAACGTCGCGCTTGTAGCGTTTATCCTTTTTCATCGTTTCGAGATAAAGCGCGGCACCCTCGTCACCGAGTCCGCCTTCGTTTGCGATGATGTTATGAAGCGCGACATCGACGTCCTTGGCCATGCGCGCAGCGTCGCCGCACACAAAGAAATGCGCACCTTCTTCCAGCCATTTCCAGACCTCGGGTCCATTTTCCGCGAGGCGGTGTTGCACATAAATCTTGGAGGCCTGGTCGCGGGAAAACGCCGTGCTCAGATTAGTAAGTACTCCGCTCTCCTGGAGTTTTTCTAATTCCTCCTGATAGAAAAAATTGCTCTCGGCGTATTGTTCGCCGAAGAAGAGCCAATTTTTGCCAGTGGCCCCGGTTGCCTCGCGCTCCTGCAGGAACGCACGGAAGGGTGCCACGCCGGTCCCGGGTCCAACCATGATCACCGGGGTGGACAAATCTTCGGGCAGGCGGAATCCTTTGGCCGTGTGCACAAAGAGAGGGACGGGATCGTTTTCGCCAACGCGTTCAGATAGCCAGGTCGAGCACACGCCTTTGCGTTGCCGCCCGTGCGTCTCGTACTTCACAGCGGCAATCGTAAAATGCACCTGCCCGGGATAGGCCTTCAGGCTGGATGAAATGGAATACAAACGCGGAAGCAATTTGCGCAACGTCCCCACAAACTCTTCCGGAGTGAATTTCACCGACGGGTGCTCCAGGAGGAAATCGATGATCTCCATGCCCCAGAGGTAGCTTTCGAGGTCGGATTTGCGCTCGGGGTCCATCAATTCCTCCAGCAGCGGGGCTGCTACGGCGCGCTCCACAATGGCCTGGAGAAACTTTTTATCGGGCTGTGTGATGATGTAAGTCTCGCTGAGCGCTTTGCGGATCGGGGATGGCTCTTTGTTGCCATCGGGGACAATTTCATCCCCGGAAAAATCGAGCGCCTTGAGGATTTCCTCCACAAGCTCCGGGTCATTTTTGCAAAAGATGCCCATCGAATCGCCGACCTCATATTCGAGTCCCGAGTCTTGGAGTGAGATTTCGAGGTGGCGGGTTTCTTTGTCCGAGCCCTCGCCGGTGAGCAGGCGATTAGTGGCGAGGCGCGCAGGGAATGGGTTTTTACGGGTATAAACGGTGGGTTCTGTAGACATGGATAGAATGATTTGAGCGGGTGCTGAGAAGCAGATTACTTACGTTGATTGAGTGGGACATAGTCCCGAACTTTTTCGCCAATGTAGATTTGGCGGGGGCGGTTGATGCGTGAGCCTTCATCGTCCATAATTTCACGGTAGTTAGCGATCCAGCCGGGCATCCGGCCAATGGCAAAGATAACTGTGAACATGTCGATCGGAATCCCGATCGCCCGCATAATAATACCGCTGTAGAAATCCACGTTGGGATACAGTTTACGTTCCACAAAGTAGCTGTCCTCGATGGCTGCTGCTTCAAGGCGAGTGGCGATGTCCAGGAGCGGGTCGTCGATGTTTAACTTATCGAGCAGCGAGTCGCAGGCTTTTTTGATGATCTTTGCGCGGGGATCGTAATTTTTGTAAACACGGTGTCCGAACCCCATGAGGCGGCGTTCTTTGCGCTTCGCTGCTTCAATGAATGCCGAGCCATCGTCGCCTTCGGCATGGATCGTCTCCAGCATCTCGATCACTGCCTGGTTCGCGCCGCCGTGGAGCGGTCCCCACAGCGCGCAGACGCCTGCGGCACAGCTCGCGAAAAGATTTGCCTGACTTGATGCCACCATGCGGACCGTGGAAGTTGAGCAGTTTTGCTCATGGTCGGCGTGCAGCAGCAGGACCAGATCCAATGCGCGCACCACTTCAGGATCGATCTCAAAATCATCTCCCGGCGCGGAGAACATCATGTGCAGAAAATTTTCCGTGTAGGAATATTTTGCTCTTGGGTAAATAATCGGCAGCCCGTGGGACTTACGGTATGAGAAGGCCGCGATGGTGCGCACTTGTGAGATGAGCCGTGTCGCCTGGATCTCGAAACGGTCGGGATCGCAGCCTCCCTTCATGAGGCCCGGGTAGAAGCAGCTGCTGGCATTGATCATGGAGGAGAGAATTGCCATGGGATGCGCTGTGGCTGGGAACCCCTCGAAGTGATGTTTCATGTCCTCGTGCAGCAGCGCGTGGCTCCAGATCTTGGACTTCAACGCGGCGAGTTCGTCGCTTGTTGGCAATTCGCCATTGATGAGCAGACTTGCCACCTCGATGAACGAGGAGTTCTCGGCGAGCTGTTCGATAGGGATTCCACGGTAGCGGAGGATGCCTTTTTCACCGTCGATGAAGGTGATTGCGCTCTTGCACGAGCCCGTGTTTCCGTAGCCGTCGTCGAGCGTGATTGCACCGGATTCAGTGCGGAGTTTCGAGATGTCTATGCCAACTTCGTCCTCGGTGCCGGTGATGACAGGAAGGTCGTAGGTGTTGCCGTCGAATGAAAGTTGTGCAGTGCTCATGATAATTGTTTGGTAAAGTTCCGGCCCGGAGGGCTCGTGTGACTATTCGAAGGAGATATCAAAGCGGGATGCCTTTGATGAGTCAAGAGTGTCATCACCAGCGATTGCG
>JBGTCP010000637.1:0-2923 GCA_041748815.1 Chthoniobacterales bacterium | reverse complement strand
ACGGCATTTCCCCGCCCGACCGCGGGTTTTCCCGGCTGTCGGAATTCCGCTGTGCCGTGATTGCCGTGGACAACGCAAACCCCAGCAGCGGCATCCGCTCGCTGTATGCCTTGATGATGATCTCTAGTATCTACGTGCACCTCGCGCTGCGGACCCCGTTGCAGAAACTGATCCTTTTCGCGCTCTCGCTGCCATTTGCTGTGTTCGGCAATTTCATCCGCATACTCATGCTCACTTTTGGGACCATCTGGTTTGGCGCGGAGTTTGCGATTGGCAGCATCACGCATCCATCGACGTTTCACATGTTCGCGGGTTTCGCAGTCTTTGCTGCCGCGCTCGCGGGCATGGTGATCACCTCGCAGCTCCTCAACAAACTCCCGCCCGCCATTGCCAACCTTTTCGGCAAAGGACGCAGCGCATGGGTCAAAGCCGACTGATCGCCCGATCTCAGCTCAGATCAATCTGAGAAATCGAGATGAGATGATTGTAGCGCTCGTCAATATCCGAGCGCTGTAGCGACCGAAGCCGCTCGAGGCTGAAATCCTCAACATTGTAGCTCGCCACGACGGCGCCGTATGCGATTGCTTTGCGAAGCCCGGCAGTGGTCACCTCGCCGCCGTGTGCTGAGAGATAGCCAGCGAGGGCACCGACATAACAGTCTCCTGCGCCGGTGGGGTCCAGCAGCGAATCAATCGGGTAAGCTCCACAGATGAAGAAATGCTCGTCGCCGAAAAGCATGCTCCCATGCTCGCCTTTTTTGATAATTACGTATTTCGGACCATAAGTGAGGATCTCACGCCCTGCGACAATGAGGTTGTCTTTGCCGGTAAGGAGTCGTGCCTCGCCATCATTCAGGATGAGAAGATCGAGGCGTTTGCACAATGCGAGCAGATCCTCCCGGGCGATGCTGATCCACAGGTCCATGGTATCGGCAATGACGAACCCGGAGGAATCGCTTTGATCGAGCACATGCGACTGCAAGGATGGCGCGATGTTGGCGAGCAACGTGATCGGACTGGTGCGGTAATGCGGCGGCAACTTCGGCTCAAAATGCTCAAACACATTGAGCTCGAGATTGCGGGTTTCCCGCGTGTTCATGTCTTGAAGGTATTCGCCCGACCACCGGAATGTTTTGCCTTCGACCTGCTCGAGACCGTCCAGATTCACTCCTTTAGAGCCAAAAAATTCCACATGCTCGGCGGGAAAATCCTCCCCGACCACGCCGACGAGATTTACGGAGGAAAAAAATGACGCAGCCACTGCGGCATAGGAAGCTGAGCCTCCCAGCAAATCCGCTTTTTCGGCGACGGGGGTTTTGACAGTGTCCAATGCAATCGAACCAACCACTAAAACAGACATAAAATATTAAATAAGGTTAAGAAAAAATCACCGTGCGCCATCCAATAGCGCGCGGGCCCGGCGACAGTAGCCGCAAATATCGGAGGCTTGCAAGATCCCAGATACAATCACCACCCGCCGGGCACCTGCCGCGATGACTTCACCGAGATTTTCGAGCTTGATGCCCCCGATGCAAAAGATGGGACATTTCACCCGCTCATGCACTTCGCGGATCTCCTGTACGCCGATTGGTGCGTAGTCCGGTTTCGTGGTCGTGGCAAAGAGCGGACCAAATCCAATGTAGTCCACCGCTTGATTTGCGGCCTCAACGGCCTGGGCAACGCTGTGGGTGGAGCGTCCTAGAAGCGAGGCTGTGGGCAGAGCGGCCCGGATCGTGCTCACAGCGCCATCTTCCTGGCCAATATGCACCCCGTCCGAATAAGGCGACCCCGCAAGCTGCGGAAAGTCGTTGATCACAAAAGGAACTCCTGCGGACTTCGCGAGGGGATAAATTTCCAGCGCCATGGAAGCCACTTCCTCAGCGGTGTATTTTTTTGCGCGCAGTTGAAGCATTTGCACACCTCCTTTGAGCATTGCTTTTGCGACTGGTAGAATTTCACCCCGCTGCACGAAGCCGAGATCGAGGATTCCATAGAGCTTTGCGCTGTCCAATGATTGGTCGCTCATGACGCTCCTGCTGCGGGAACCGTTGCCTCAATCCATGCAAGTGCTTTCTGATAGCTGCAACCGCTTAAATAATGAGCAAAATGGGGATCGATATCGCCGGGCAGCCGTTTTTGCGTTGCTTGGATATCAATAGACACGGCCTCAAGCTGTTTGAGTTGAAGATCCGGGTTCGTCTCACGAAGTTCACGATCTCCGATGATGCGCAAGCGCTCGCGGAAGAGCTCCCCGAGCTCCAGGAGAGCGCGTTGTGTGGCAGGATTCATCTGCGAAATATAACGCCGGCCGACTGATTGTCGATGCAGGAACGGAAGCTGCCCTCCATCAGTGAAAATGATGTGCTGAAAACTTTGCCTTGATATTTCCGCCCCTATCTGAAATTTTCACACCGTCGACGACGTGGAACGCCCGTGGCGGGCTGCCTTATCAGAACGGTTGAAGGCACTTCGTGGACCACTGCCGATTCTCACAATCTAGTCTCAATGGAAAATATCATCGCATCGAAGGAAATTCAGGTCGAGCGGAAGCAATTCAGCATCGAATTCCGCGAAAATGACCGTGGCCAATTCCTTCGCATCACGGAAGAAGCTCACGGGCGGCGTAACACAGTCATCATTCCCAGCACCGGGCTTGAAGACTTCACAACTGCGCTGGCCGACGTGCTCTCCGAGATCAGCGCACGGCAATAACACTGCCGTCGTATGGACGACAGAGCGCAATCCAGGAAGCAGGCTCTCCGGCAAAACATTGCGGCCACGCTTCGATCAATCCCCGCTGCGGAACTCGCAGCCAAATCGGCTGCCATCTGCCAACTCATACAGGGCATGCGGTTATGGCAGAGCGCCAACCGGATCCTAAGCTATTCTGCGCTTTTTGATGAAGTGGATGTCAGTGCGTTAGC
>JBGTCP010000636.1:0-1785 GCA_041748815.1 Chthoniobacterales bacterium | reverse complement strand
TGACCGCCTTCTTCGTAGCCGACATAACCCGGAGGAGAACCGATCAGGCGCGATGCCGTGAACTTCTCCATGTATTCGGACATGTCGATCTGAATGAGCGCATCAGTGTCGCCGAACATGAACTCCGCAAGTGTGCGGGCGAGGAATGTTTTACCGACACCGGTGGGGCCGAGGAAAATAAAGGATCCGATGGGACGTGCGGGATCTTTCAAATCGGCGCGACTGCGGCGGAGCGCTTTGCTGATGGCAATGACGCCCTCGTCCTGGCCGATGACCTGCTTTTTGAGGTCTTCTTCCATGGCCAGCAACTTGGCAGTCTCTTTCTGCTCCATGCGCTGGAGCGGGACTCCAGTCCATTTCGAGACGATGTGCATGATCTCATCTTCGCCGACGACGACTTCTTTTTCATCGCGCTGCTGTCTCCACTCGGAAAGAATATTATCAAGGCCTTCCTTGGCCTTCTTTTCGGAATCACGGAGCGAGGCTGCTTTCTCGAAGTCCTGTGCTTTGATCGCGCCTTCTTTTTCAATGCGGATCTCTTCAATCTGTGCTTCGATGTTCTTGATATCAGGCGGGCGGGTCATCGCACCAATGCGTGCGCGGGCACCTGCCTCGTCCATCACGTCAATGGCTTTATCGGGCAGAAAACGTCCAGTCAGATAGCGGGATGAAAGTTTGACTGCGGATTCCAGCGCTTCGTCGGTGAGTTTGGCTTTGTGGTGTGCCTCGTATTTCGGACGCAGACCCTTTAGAATCTGCACAGCTTCTTCCTCGCTGGGCTCTTCGACTTTGACAGTCTGGAACCGGCGTTCGAGTGCTGCATCTTTTTCGATGTATTTGCGGTACTCGTTTAGGGTGGTGGCACCGACGCACTGGAGTTCGCCGCGGCTCAAGGCGGGTTTGATGATGTTGGAAGCATCCATCGCGCCTTCGGCGGAACCGGCACCTACGATGGTGTGCAGCTCATCAATGAAGAGAATGATATTTTTTGCGCGCTTGATCTCGTCCATGACGGCTTTGATGCGCTCTTCAAACTGGCCGCGATATTTGGTGCCTGCGACCATCAATGCGAGGTCGAGCGTGATCACGCGCTTGCCTGCGAGAATCTCGGGAACGCTGTCGGAAGCAATTTCCTGCGCGAGTCCTTCAGCGATTGCGGTCTTGCCAACTCCGGCTTCACCCAACAACACGGGATTGTTTTTAGTGCGGCGGCAAAGGATCTGAATCACACGTTCAATTTCATTTTTGCGGCCGATGACGGGATCCATCTCGCCTTTTTTGGCAAGCTCAGTGAGGTCACGTCCGAATGCGCGAAGAGCAGGAGTCTTGACTTCTTTTTTGCCACCGCTCTGGCCACCAGCCTCGCTGGGGGTTTCCTCTTCTTCATCACCCGGGGTGAAGTTCGGATCGAGCTCGCTGAGGATTTCGTTGCGGGTGCGCTCGATATCGATCTCAAGCGTTTTGAGCACGCGGGCTGCGACACCGTCGCCCTCGCGGAGGAGTCCGAGCAGGATATGCTCAGTGCCCACGTAGGAATGGTTGAGTTGCTTGGCTTCTTTGCCTGCGAGCGCGAGCACCTTTTTAACGCGGGGTGTGTAGGGAATGTTGCCGACCATTTTGGTCTCAGGTCCCGAGCCGACTTGCTTTTCCACTTCCATGCGGACGGTCTCGAGTTCGAGGCCCATTTTTTGGAGGACGTTGACGGCCACGCCCTGCCCGAGCTTGATGAGGCCGAGGAGGAGATGCTCGGTGCCCACGTAGTTGTGGTTGAAGCGATCCGCTTCC
>JBGTCP010000635.1:0-5843 GCA_041748815.1 Chthoniobacterales bacterium | reverse complement strand
GACAATCTCTGCGCTATGCCCATCTTGGCGCAACGCTACGGCCCGTTCACGTAACTGACGATGTAAGCTTTGAGTAGTCATTCCTATCTTCTATCACGCGAAAATAGAAAAAGCGACTAATTAAATCGAAAATGCTCTAGTTCAATCAACTCCTCATCCATATAATCATAGTCATCCGGAATGTTCAGCACGGATATCCGCTTGCCCTTCAGGTGTTCTCGAAACTTTCGATTCAGCCGGTTCAAGTGGGTTGTTTCCATGGCCACGATAATGTCAGCCCATTCGAGTTGCTCCGGCGAGAGCGGAGTTACCGCATCATTATTCAGACCAGCGGAGTCAACTTCCATGCCCGGATAATCGGCAAACACCGCCTCCGCTGTCGGGCTTCGCAGCCTGTTTTGTGAACAGAGGAAAAGAATGCGTTTCATGTGCTCTACTGCTTTGAGTCAATAAAATGCAGGCCCGCCCTGCAAATAATAGACGCATGATCTCGAAAAGATCCCCTTAAAGCCAACAACGCGCTCGCGCTGCTGCCTCCCATTGACCGATGATCTTCGATAATCGAGGTTAACATACGGAGAGTATCTTCGTTGAGAGGCACCTCGATGGCACCAGGCGCGGAGGCATGTTCAGCTCCGACAAAAAGACGGGCATAATCATACTCAACCGGCAAGGCTATCAGCAAAGTATCTTCCGTAGCATCCACAATGGTTATTCCAATGCTACCGCCGTCCGCAAAGTAGCTCACACTGACTGCGCGGTATGGTGCATTAAGATTTCGAAGCTCAGGATGAACATTTCCCATCTCATACGCCCCCGACGGCCAGAAAAAGGTGACAATCACTGTTCCAGCAACCAGACAGACGCTAAGCAGTAATATTCTCCGCATATCAAATCTATGGTGAATCACTCTCTTCGATCGACTCGAACCAATCGCCTTCCAGTAGTGATTCGCTAACAGCACTCTGGTCATCTTCCCGGACTCTGCTACTGGAGGAATCTGAAAGTTCGCGCTCACCAGCGAGGTGACCCGCCAACCGTGAAAGAAAATATCGGAACCCGGTTGTCGGCGAAAGATCGCTGAACTCACCCGAGGTCGGCGAGTTTGGAGCTACCAGGATAGATGCCGCAGAGTATAATTGCTGCTCAACCATTCTTTCGCAGAGAATGCGCATGCGCTGCTGGTAGGAGGTTTCTTGAAAAACTTCATCGGCCGGAAAGTGGCTGGATTTAAGGGTGACGGGTCGTTGAGAACCGGGCGCATCTTCCACCAGTAGAAAGTACCCAAGAAAGGGCGACGCTCCTTTCCCAAAAAGGCCTTCTGATTGTGCTCTTCGGAAGTCATGTCCGCTCCCAATAGCTTCCTCGCAACGGTTGTTTGCATTGTTGCCAAACGACGGGCCGCATAAAGACTTCAGCTCAAGAGCCACAAGTAAGCGCCCTTGATGGACGACCAGCAGATCCCATTGTTTCACGGGTCGATAGAAGCCGGGGAGGACCACCATGGTGCGGTTGTGATATACTTCACAAGCCTCGGGCCCATGTTTGGCTATGACATCCAGCATCATGGATCGAAAGCCATCGAGATTTTTGCCACCCGTGACCGCACCCCGGTTTCCCTGATCAAGCCGTCCTCCAGTGGATTGCTTTTCAATCGCACTGATTCTGCCCTGCCAAAAAAATCGAACAGCCTGCTGAATTCTTACATCGAGGGATATTTTCCTGGGTCGCATAAGTTGATTTTTAACCGTCAATGCAGGCGTTCAGTGATTCCCATTCATCCGGACTCAGCTGATACAATCTTTGCACCGCTGCATCGCGAAGCTCCTGCGATGTCGATCCTGCTGCTTCGACGGCGCACTCCCTTGCTGCAGCGGATAAGGTTTCCCAGACCGGAATCCTGATCCTCCGGAGGTATTGTGCTTGAAAGCGGAGAAAGTTACCCCGCATGCGCGGACTGTAGGTTGCGATGAATGCGTGAGCCACGCGACTGCTCAAAATCAGTTGAAGAACGCGAAGATCCCAGATCCCGCTCACCACATAGTACAGATTGTGGTGTGGATAAAGATGGCCGTGCTCCAGCACCACATGAGCGCTACCTTTGATATCCGGGATCAAAAGTTTCGGGGTGGTGGTCAGAGCGGGATGGATGCGATCAATGGTTCGGAACCAGCCTGCTGGAGTCCGTTTTGCTACATTCCGTCGGCCAATCTGCTCGCGATGTTTTTCGATATAGGCCTGGAAGCGGGGATAATCCGATGGACACACCAACCTGCCATCGGTGCCAAATGGATTGAGCACAAACAAACCATTCCATTGTACATCCCCATGCCGGATATCTTTGGTAGTGACAAGTGGAAGCCTTCGCTCCTCTTCAACATCAAGTTCCGCGTCGGAGCCAATGAACACCGCATCGGCTCCGGTAGCCACGCCAATACCCACCTTGCAGCCGGCATCCTCTAGAGCCGGGAGTTCGGCCTCCAACTTTGCAATGACCGGATTTTGATGAAAGCCCCATGGGTCGTCTCCCCTGCACACATTATCGAGCAAGGTAATCTGTGGGTGTTCGGTGGCATCGGCAAATGCCCGGGCGAGAGAGGTTAATGTTTCATCATTTACCTCCGGGCGGAATGCGACACGAGTGATATTGCCGCTTCCCCGACGAATCACCGTCACTGCGGGGTACGCATCCACCTCTGAAAAAAATGCCGGACACCCGGTGAAGTCCACATAACATTCGAGATGGAAATCCCGTGCCACCATTTCACGCAGCGGTCCACCATACCGGTTCTTCATCCATCGATCTGCGCAAATAAAACCCAACCTTCCATCTTCCGCCAGCAAGCCAAGCGATTTTTCGATGAAAGCAACATACAAATCCGCTCTGTCGAAAAGCGACTTCCACCTCGCCCGGTAAGCCTTCAATAAGTTTTTTGGCAAATGCTCCAGGCGGATGTAGGGCGGATTGCCAACTATATGCGTGAACCCGGTTTCCAATGGCACCGACAAAAAATCGTCGTGAAGGAGCCACGCATCGATCACGCTGGCTGCAATGGCATCATTCCAGCCATGAGCTGAAAAAAGAGCTTCCACTCGGGATCTGCAAATCTCCCAGGATGCGTGGCTGACTTCTACCGAACGAATGCACTTCAAAATAGACAAATCATCCGGTTCGACTCTTCGGAGGAGAACATCGACGGCTGGCAGCAAAAAATCTCCTTCGCCAGACGAAGGTTCCAGGAGGCGACAGGTTTCCAATGGATGATTCTCCGTCCATCCCACCGCGTCCAAAATAAACTTAGCGACTTCCGGACGGGTGTGGATCGCGCCGCGTTCCTCCGCGCTGGCTGAGGACAGTAGTGCGAGTGCATCCACTGTCAGCCGCGAATCTGTGAAAAGCCGGGTTTGAAGAAGGTCGTGCATGGAATACGGAATCAGCAATGTAGCTCTCAAATGATCCGTAAGAAACCACAAAGTCGACGTTTTGGTTTGATCGCGCCGGATCCTGTCCCTACTTTGCCGGGATGAGAATACTGCAACCCCTTGTCGTCTCAATGGTTTTGGTCGGAATGCTATTTCAACCTGAGGCCAATGCCGCTGAAACGGAACCCGCGAAGGCAATCCTCATTCTGGATGCTTCGGGGAGCATGTGGGGGCAGATTGATGGAGTTGCGAAGATCGATATTGCCCGCGAAGCGGTTGCCACGATCATCGATGGTCTTGATGAAAATTTGCACCTCGGCCTTATGACCTACGGGCATCGCAAACGCGGGGATTGCGAGGACATCGAACTCCTCATTCCACCGGGACCAGTGGACAAGGCAGCAATGATTAAGACCGTCAATACCATCACCCCAAGGGGTCGCACTCCGCTGGCTGCTTCTGTGATGCAGGCGGCCGACATCCTGCGCTATGAAGAGGAAAAGGTAACGGTGATCCTGGTGAGCGATGGGATCGAGACTTGCGATATGGATCCTTGTGCCGCAGCCGAGGAACTGAAAAAGAACGGGATCGACTTCACAGCACATGTGATCGGCTTTGATTTGGCGGATGATGAGCAGGCAGCGATCCGGTGCATCGCGGATACCACAGGCGGAGAATTCATTGCTGCTGCCGACGCATCCAGTCTGGTGGGAGCTTTGTCCACGGTCATGACAAAAACTGTTGATCCCGAAGCAGAACCCACACCGGTCCCGACCCCGAAGCCAACTCCAGAACCCACCCCCGAACCGGAAGCAACCGTGGAAACCTCGAAGGTGACCTTCCGCACGCTTCTCTCCGAAGGCGGTGAGGAAGTGAAGAGCTACTACACCATCACACAATCGGATGCTGAAGAACGGGCAGGACGCGGCTCAGGCCCCACCTTTGATCTTGCTCCCGGCAAATATACGGTTCACGCAAAATCCGGGACCGTTCAATTGGAGCAACTCATTACGATCCCTTCTGAGCCCGAACATGAAGCCGTCCTGATATTCAATGCAGGTTTCCTCAAACTTAAAACGTTGGCTGAAGAAGGAGGTGAGGAGGTCGAGGCCTACTACACAATCTCTCGCGCCGGAGCCGACCTTAGCGGCAAGCGGCCCCGGGTGACAGCAAACTCAAACGGCGATTTTCTACTGTCCGCCGGTGAATACCATGTCGAAGCAAAGTGGGGCACTGTGAAGGTGGAAGACTTCTTCGAAGTGACACCCAACGAAGTGACAGAGGGTGAACTGATCGCGGGTGCTGGTGTCCTCAATATCACAGCGTCGCTGGGCGAGGGAGGAGAAGCCGTGAAAGCTTACTTTACGGTGTTTGGCGGTAAAAAGAAACTCGACGGCTCACTTGATCGCATCACTGCCGGAGCAAATGACGAGTTCCGCCTGCCCGCAGGTGACTACACGGTGGAAGCAAAGTGGGGAAGTGTTGCAGAAAGCGTCGAAGTGGAAGTATCAGCAGGTCAGGCAGTAAATTCCAACGTGGTTCTTGAAGGCGGACTGCTCAAGACTTCCGCGCAGGATTCAGCGGGCCAGGCGGTGAAAGCATATTTCACTATCTACTCCTCAAAGACCTCACTCTCCGGGGAGAGAACGCGTATCACGGGAGGAGCCAGCAGTGATCATCAGATCCCGGCAGGCGATTACATCGTCGAAGCAAAAATCGGAGATGATACCGTGACGGCAGAAGCGACTGTGAAAACCGGTGAAGCGACTGAAGTGCTCCTTAAGCCATAACAAGGCGGTTCGGGCCGGGCACTTTCGCTTGATTAGTTACAGCACTGTGGCATTGATGCTTTCTTCCATGTCCGCATCCGTATTGTTGGTTTCTGGGCCCGTGCCTCTGTTTTATATTTCCCTGATCCGATCATGAGATGGCTGCATTTGCGGATGTTGCGGGGGATGCGCAGCGGAAAGCGCGAAGGGCGCAAATGGAGCAGGGATAACCCTTGGCTCACGAGGTGGCTTGAAAGCATCGGCTGCCTGCATGGCGATGAATATTCTGCGGCCCGCGGAATCGCCATCGGGTTATTCATCGGGCTCACGCCGACGGTGGGCATTCAAATCATCCTGATGCTTCTGACATGCCGGTTTTTCCGCGCAAACTTCCTGGCGGCATTCGCAGTCTCCTGGGTGAGCAATCCGCTGACCATGGCACCTTTGTATTTTGGTTGGAACCAGCTCGGGGAAGCGGCTTTCAGTTGGTTGCTGGCACCGCTGGCAAGGCTCTCCGGCCTATCGGGGAAAATTGTTATGGAGTCCACTTACATGATCGCGGGCAGCCTGCTCATGGCCATCCCGGCAGCGATGGGTGGGTATGCGCTCTCGCTTTGGATCAGCCGCAAACGCCGACAACGCCGCGCCCGT
>JBGTCP010000634.1:0-1994 GCA_041748815.1 Chthoniobacterales bacterium | reverse complement strand
GGTGATACGTTGTTGCGTGCTCTTGTTCATAAGGCCCACGTAGTGACGGTCATCGACCCGGCTCATCGAAACGATGGAATATTCATCTGCAAAATTTGCCGTCTCGATGACCTCAGCGGAAGCGAGCGTGAATGGAGATTTTTCCCAGAGTGGACGGTAGCGCTCCGCTTCGAAGGGTGGGGGGACTGGCGCATCCTCCGAGGCATACGAACGCGTCGTCCCAATGGCGATCAGGCTCATGAGGCCAAGTGCAGGAAAAATATGTGTGAGCAAATGCATCTTCGGGGAAACCATAACCTCAGAAATCGAGGTCAATCAAGGGCGATACCATCTGGCAATTTGCAGGTCGCAGAGAACGGTTGGCGGTTCTTTGTCGCTTTTGAGGTTGAATGCGGTGATCGCGTGGAATGACTCCGGCTTCTGGATTTCGGCGAGCCAGCGTGCGAGTCCTTCCAGATTTGCACTCACGCGCAGTTGTACGGAGTGCTCGTGGTAATCCGGGTTGATGTTGGGCTCGGCAAGGCTTTGTTGAAGGATCTGCACGCCGTGTTGCGAGGCGGAGGTGCGGACAAATTCCAGCAGGGAGGTGCCTGCTGAACCGTCGGCGGCAGCCATGGGCTGGTTTGCGTCCAGCCACTGGCGCCGTTCCGTCCAGTAGGCCTCATCTTCCAGCCAGATCTCCTGCTCGATGAGTAGATTCGAGAGGTCCGTGCGCTGCTGGCGCATGGCTTTTGTCCCCTGCAACCAGGCATTCAGGAGGAACACGTTTGCGATGAGAAACAGTGCCACTCCGAGGAACAAGCTGAGTCGTTTTTCGCTGGAGGTAAGTGCCCGCATGCCGGTTAAATGGGGTCTTCCTCGTCCAGAACCGGGCCGGCAACTGTGCGGCGACCGGTGATTTGGAATTGCGCGGAGTTATTTGGAAGCGTGCGGGGCATCGGCATTGTCCAATTAAACCCCGCCCAGTCAGGACTGTTTTTCAAATCTTCATTAAACTTCACTGCCAGTGACGGACTGCCAGCTTCTCCTGAGATGAGAAAATCGTTCCCGCGTTGTTCGAAGATCACCAGCCGAAGTCCATCCTCAGGTAGTAGGCGGGAGGCCTGGTAAAGCCGCTCGATGGGATAAATCTCCGGGTTAATGGATGGCTCGACGGCGGTCCAGCGACGGGCGGTGCTTTGGAGCTCCGCAACTTTATCCTCGTCGCGGGCGATCTCGGATTCCAGGCTGCCTACCCGGGTGCTGAGCCAGAAATATTGCCCTGCGAGAACGGCTGCCAGCAGGAAATAAACGGCTGCGGCCGCGAGTGCGATGCGTCGGCGGTTTGCATTTCGCACCCGTGCACGGCGCGCAAGAATCACTGCCGGCGGGACCAATGCGACTTTGTGAATGGATGTCAGCTCGGGGATCGGTGGCACATGCACACTCGCTGGAAGTTGCAGGACATCTGAGAACGTCTGGAGAACCTGGTCGTCGACGGGAAGACAGAAAATCAGCTGATCGAGTGAAGTGATCACTCCTTCGGATTGGAGTTGAAGGATGAGGCACTGGATTTCCTGAACGAGATCAGTATCCATCATAGCCTCCGCGAGGGATTGGAAAAATACGGGCCGGCTGCCGGAGGTGATGACCAGTGTGAGAGTATCGATTTCGCGATAAAATGTGAGCGAATTTTCCGCAAAGGCGATGCATCGGTAACCGATGGTGAATGCCGCAGCCTCTTCAATGGCAAGGCCGGGCGGGACGGATTCGGTGAGGTAAGTGGCCACTGCCAGCGTGCGACCATCCTGCCCGGGGATGGTGTCCAGGAGCCAAAGCGGCTCTGCGGCATCGGGCGTGGTCAGGGTGAATTTTTCAGCCTTCAATGCCATCATGTCCGG
This sequence comes from Chthoniobacterales bacterium, assembly GCA_041748815.1. Taxonomy (GTDB): domain Bacteria; phylum Verrucomicrobiota; class Verrucomicrobiia; order Chthoniobacterales; family CAKUMP01; genus JBGTCP01. Next base: position 114 of record JBGTCP010000634.1, on the reverse strand, counting down.
GACCAGCGAAACATCGTCGGTGGGCAGGACGGCCGAAAGGCAAAGAAAATGCCGGGTCGGCAAAGCGATGGTGGCACCTGCTTTTGCTTCAAACTCCGTGGGCTCCGCATATGT
>JBGTCP010000633.1:0-5766 GCA_041748815.1 Chthoniobacterales bacterium | reverse complement strand
TCGTCAGCCAGCCCATGCCCTGAATAAATCCGCCTTCAATCTGCCCGCGATCGATTCCGGCGTTCAGACTTTCCCCCACATCGTGAAGAATATCCACGCGAAGAACCCTTGACTGACCAGTGAACAAATCAATTTCCACCTCCGAAATTGCGGAGCCGCAGGCAAAGTAGAAAAACGGACGACCCCTCCCTGCTTCGCGATCATAATGAATATCCGGCGTTTTATAAAATCCAAACGCCGCGAGTTGAACCCTCAATGAATGCGCTTCGAGAACCACCTCGCGGAATGTGAGCGATTCGCCGGGATAGTCGGTGTCGTAGGCTTTGCCCTCGGCAAAAACGATGCGTGATGGATCTGCCTGCATCCCGCGTGTCGCGAGAAGTTGAGCGGCGATGGGAGCCAGTCGCTCGCGAAGTTGCTCGCAAGCCGAGCGCACGGCGCCACCATTGAGATCCGATCCCGAAGAAGCTGCCGTTGCAGAGGTATTGGGGACTTTATCCGTGCGTGTCTGTGTCACGCGGATTGCGGATGCAGGCACGCCTAGCTCTCTTGCGGCAACTCCGAGCATTTTGGTGTAAAGCCCCTGTCCCATTTCGGTGCCACCATGATTCACCTGCACCGACCCGTCCGTGTAAATCAGCACCAATGCGCCTGCCTGATTGTATGGCGTGTGCGTGAAGGAAATTCCAAACTTCACAGGAGTCTGCGCAATGCCACGTTTGCGATAAGGAGAGGTCGCATTGAAGTCGGCGATTTTCTGCTGCCGTTCATCCAATCCCGCCTGCTCCTTCAATTGATGCCAAAGCGTTTGAATCCGGTTGTCGCCAATCTCTTGTCCATAGTGCGTCGTGTTGGTCTCTCCGCTGCCGTGATACAGGTTCCGCTCCCGCACCAACGCGGGCGGGATGCCCAGCCGCCGCGCAACGCGGTCGATGATTTCTTCAATTATCAACATTCCCTGCGGCCCGCCGAATCCCCGGAATGCTGTGTTGGATGCAAGGTTCGTTTTGCACACGCGTCCGCGGAAATGCACATTCGGAATGTAGTAGGCATTGTCCAAATGAAAAAGCGCCCGATCACAAATCGGCATTGAAAGATCCAGGCTCCAGCCGCCGTTGCTGAGCAGATCCACCTTCACCGCGAGCAACCTGCCATCGGCATCGGCACCCACTTCGAACCGGCAGTAAAACGGATGCCGCTGACCCGTGATCATCATGTCCTGATCCCGGTTGTAGCGCACCCGGCAGGGCCGCCCGGTTTTCACAGCGGCCAGTGCGGCCAATGCAGCCGGCCCATTGCCCTGCGTTTCTTTGCCACCGAATCCACCCCCCATCCTCGGACTGTGAGCAACGATGCGGTTGCGATCCCAATCCAGAAACTGCGCAACAATGGTCTGAATCTCCGAGGGATGTTGCGTGGACGAATGCACAATGAGCATATCGTCTTCAGTGATCTCCGCCCAAGCAGCCTGACATTCCAGGTAAAAATGATTCTGCCCGCCGAATTCAAATTCGCCTTCAAATCGAAGCGCAGCACTCTCCAACGCACTATCCGGCTCGCCGCGTGCGATGCGGTTGAATTCGGAATGATAAGACTCCTTCGCAATCGCATCGCGCACCGAGACCACCGGTTCCAAGGGTTCGTAATCCACTTCCACCAAAGCCGCTCCTGCCCTGCATGCTTCCGGGGTTTCGCCCACCACTACTGCGACGATGTGGCCGATGAACTCCACGACTTCGTGCGCGAGAAGAATTTCATCGTGCTTGGCCGGACCGGTATCATTGAGCCCCGGGACATCCTCGGCCATGAGGACGGTCACTACCCCTGGCACATCAAGGGCCCGACTTGCATCGCGCCGCAAAATCCGCGCATGCGCATGCGGCGAAACAACCGGCCACACTGTGAGCGCGCCTGCACGCTCCGCATCATCATCGACATACCGCGCGCTGCCATCGACATGCTTCGCTCCGCTTTCATGCAGCAGCGAGTCCACATGGGCTGCCGCCTCCGTGGCATGAACGGCAGCAATCGATGACGGCTCGTTTGCCGCGAATTTACGCCAGAGTCCGGCTGCTGTTTTTTTGCGATACTCAGCAGACCCACGCCCGTCCGTAATCGGCGAAAATTCTTCCTCAACCAATCTTGCTGCCTCATCAATCACCTCAGGGGTCAGCGATTTGCCATTCAAAAACTCCATCGCGCCCGATGCCAGCGCGGGCGTCGCTGCAACTCCACCAAAGGCCAGGCACACATCGCGGATCACTCCCGCGTCGTCACAATCCAGCACACAGCCTGCCGAAAGAATGCTGATATCCATCTCGCGCCGTTTCGAAACTTTATAGGCAGCCGATCTCTGGGACGATTTGAGCAACGGAATTTTTACTACCGTGATCAACTCACCAGGCTGCAAAACCGTCTTGCGATAGCCGGTGAAAAAATCCTTCAGTAACATTTCGCGATCCCCTACCGGTCCGGACAATCGCACCGAAGCCCCTAGCGAAATTAGCACAGGCGCTGTGTCGCCGATAGGCGATGCGGTTGCGAGATTGCCGCCAAGCGTGGCGCGATTGCGGATCGGGCGCGATGCAAACCATCGGCACATTTCATACAAAGCAGGAAAATATTCGCGGATTACTGACATCAGATCCGTCAACGGCACACCTCCTCCAAGCAACACCGCATCGTCCTTCACCTGGACCCCCATGAGTTCCTTCACTCGCTGCAGGCCAATGAACACCGGATACCGCTGAAAAGATTTTGCGACAGCCACACCGACCTCCGTTCCGCCTGCAATGAGCGTCGCGTGGGGATACCGGGCTTGCAATTCCCACAGCTCCGCCAGATTTCCGGGCTGGAAAAACCGCTCATCGCCATCCGCATATTCTGCCAGCACCGCGGCATCCGGAAAACTCAGGCGGTCCGTAAACTCATCGTCCGTCGCCTCAGCCTCCCACGCACTTCGCGCCGCATCGCGGATTGGACGATAGCCTGTGCAACGGCAAAGATTTCCTGCAAGCTGGTCGTTGAGATCATCCGCCGTGACAATGTCGTCGCGATAATATCCCTCAAACAACGAAGCCACAAAACCTGGCGTGCAAAATCCGCATTGCGAACCGTAGTGGCATTGCATGGCCGATTGCACCGGATGGTGGCCATGCTTTGCAATGCCCTCGACCGTCCAGACATCTTTGCCCGCCAATGTCGGCAGCAGAGCAATGCAGCTATTGATTGTGCGAAAAGACTTCCTACCGTCCGGTGTGGAATCCACAACCAGCAGCGTGCAAGCGCCGCAATCGCCTTCCGCGCATCCTTCCTTCGTGCCCGTGTGGCCTTGAGCTCGAATCCAATTCAGCAGAGTTGTGTTTGGCGAGACCCCGGCCACACGGACACTCTCGCCGTTGAGCTGAAAAGAAAATACACTCCGGCCATCACTCATTGGGATGCTTTCGCAGCAGTCAGTTGTTGCAAAATCGTCGGCACTAGATCGTCGAGATTTTCTACAGGCGTGAACTCCGTGGGCCTGCGTGCGGCGTTCAGCAATTCGATTAACGGGTCCCAGAATCCGCCGCTTTCAATCGCACGGTTATAGATGAACACAGGCTTGCCGACCATGGACGGATGTTGCTGATCTTTAAAAATCATCAACGCCAGCATTTCCTGCACGGTGCCCGCACCGCCCGGGAAAATCACAAACGCATCGGAGTTTTCAATCATCACTTCCATTCGCGTATAAATATCCGGGCGCAACCAGAAACTCGAGAGTCCAACGGGCAATCCCTCCAGCTCGATGATGTGAGGCACATTCGATCCACCGGTCCAGCCGCCTGCCTCATAAGCACCGCGCACCACCTCACCCATGATGCCCGAGCTGCCCGCACCCGAGACGCAGCCAAGATCATTCTGAGCCAGCATTTTCCCGAAGGCATAACCCGCTTCGAGGAATCCCTCATCTCGTGTCGAAGCTGAGCAAAAGACACACACATTTGCAACGTGTCCATCGGGCAGCGGATGCTCGTAGGACGCTTTTGCTGCGGTCCCCGAGGGCAGGTGTTCTTCCACCGGCACTCCTTGTTCCGTTGCGGTCGCGAGCAGGTTGAGCACCGCCGCCGGTTCTTCCGCTAGCAACAAATAATCTGGATGATGCTGCCGGATCATGCCCTGCCGGTTGAGGTGAAAGAACAGCTCGAAAAGCGGGTCCCACGACTTATCGGAATTTAAAAGCACCGTGGGTTTGTTTGCCAGATGCGGGTCCAGCGTTTGGTATCCCACAAAAACTGACACGGCTTTAAATAGATCCTCCAGCGTTGCGCCGGGAGTGAAAACAAACGCATCCGATTCGATGATTTTCTTTTCAATATTCGCGAGTGAAATGCGCTGATCACCATTTGAGTTATAAATATCCCAACCCTCGCGAAAGAGTTTGTAAAGGAGCTGAGCGCGGGTTTCGCGATTCGGGTCCTGCGCTCCACTGATGGTTCCTGCGAGTCGTACAATTGGCATGTGATGGATGGTTAGTAATGAATTCAGCGACCGATAACCGCTTCGATCTGACCATGCGGTTCATCAGTGGGCAAAAACAAAATGTTCTGCGATGCGGGAAATCCCAATGCGGAAAGGTTCAGCGGAAGGTAATGTTTATTGGGCATGGAGAGGCGGATGGATTCCAGCTCCGGTGCGGCCACCAGCGCCGCCGCGCCCATTTCAAAGAGCGTGCGCTGCACAGACGGGCTGAAGTTGTTTGCAAAAACAGTCAACATCGGAGGCAGGACTTTTTCAGGCACAATGGCGAAGTTTGCTGCAAGATCGTTATACTTCCATTCAACGCTCGCCTCGGTTGCAAGGATGCGGTCATTGGTTTCCGGCAACGTTGTGAATTGATCGCGCGGGAATCCCGCAAACCCCGAGCCTGTGGACTTCAGCAGCTCCCAGTGCCGCAATCCGCCAAAGAGATCACGGCCACTGCGTGTGGCGACGAGCCGCGCTGTGGGGATAGTGCCCACACCCGTAAAGCTGTGTGGATGCGGATTGCCATCCACCATGAGCCGCTGCCAGAGTTTTTGCTCGACGTCAACTTTGACAGACTCCACGTGGTCAAATTTTTCCAGAAAATAATCGGCTACCTTCAACGCATATCCCTCCAGCGAGGCACCATTGTATTGGTAGGCCAAGGCGGTGAGTGTGTTCTTCATGGTGTCCGTTGCCACAACATCCTCATTGCTTTCGGTGAGATAGGCCTTGTCAAATTTGCCTTCCAGCGCGATAGCGGCTTTCACATCGAAGACGGTGTGTTCCTGATCGCTGCGCAGAACGCGCATGAAGCGGACCCGTTGCTTGCCGTAAGATTGAGTGAGCAGTTTCATAGTGGAGGATGATTTATGAGCTTTCCGGCGCATGTCTGTGGCTGCTAAGATGCGTCCATGCCACAGCAGATTTCCCTGGATCAATTAAATGCACTTGGTGAGGAGGAATTCCAAGCAACAATTGCCCCCGTTTTCGAAAAATCTGCATGGGTTGCAGAGGCGGTGTCCGATCAGCGCCCCTTCGAAACCCTCGAAAGCCTGCTGCAAGCAATGATTGCCGAAGTGGAAAATGCCGGACCGGACTTGTTGCTCAAGCTTATTCAGGCGCATCCCGACCTCGGTGCGCGCATTCACGAACGCGATGCTCTTACGGAAGAATCGCAGCGGGAACAAAACGAGGCCGGACTCTTCGGCATGACCCCGGATGAGGAGGATCAGTTCGTGGCATTGAATCAAAGCTACAACG
>JBGTCP010000632.1:0-3442 GCA_041748815.1 Chthoniobacterales bacterium | reverse complement strand
GTCGTAGGCCAGCGGCCAGAGATAACTCAAGTAAACCTCCCGCTCATTGAGCTTCGCAAAAAGCGCTGGAAGCATGTATGCGAAACTCAACTGCACGAGCATAATCACACAGATCCGCACCAGCTGGTATCGGCTGTGTCTGTACTTTGCCAGCGCCTTTGCCCCCATTATCAGGATCGCCATTGTGTAAAATGTGCCATACATAAACCACTGGTCTGCGGGTTTGCCCCGCATCAGCTCACTCAGCGGATCATGCAGCCGTGTGAGGCCTTCGAGCGCTCCTCCGAACCAATAGAGTAGTATGTAAAAGCTTGTGAGCACCACCGCGAGCGTCCACCCGATTGCGCCCCGCGCAGTCAGACTTTCCCGCGTTTTATCGTGATTCCGGATGCCCGGCCTGTCCTTTAAATGTTTCTTCAGTCCGAACGCCAGACCCCCCGCAATAGTCAATCCCCACGCGCTTGCGAGCCAGAGCTGCACCGTCAGCGGTGAGGTGGTTTCAGAAACGCCGAAAAGTGCCAGCGCGAGGAGCAGGATGCCAACCCCCGCTGCGGCAAGCCCCAGTTTCTCGATAGCGCTCAGCCGTGTTCCCTCATGGCCGAGAGAGTGACTTTCATACGAGAGGTTAGCAGTGAGATCGTTCATGAATGTACAGGGGTAGGAGATTGTCGGAACGCACGCATAAAGTTGGAAAATAGACCCTTGCCTGTCTTCTGCTCGACCTGCAGCGCAGGGAATTGCGCGTTGAAGGCTGCAATGATCAGCGCCTCATGCTGCCGCTGAAATTCCTGATCAAAATTCGCTGCTGCCAGATGGGCGATCACCTCATGGATCGGCGTCCCTTTCATGATCCAGTTCTCCCACAGCTCATGCCGTTGCCGCAGGCCAAAAACATTCATTCCCGTGACTGCACCCGACTGGCTTTCAAAACGGATGCGCAACGTGATTGGGCGAGTCGGATGTTTCCAGAAAAAGTCCTCTTCCAAATCGCCGGGCTGAGGAGGAATATTTCCATAAGTTTGATATTCGACATCAAAGAACTTTGCCGAGTTGAACCAGATGCCTGGTTGGTAAGGCGCAGGGTCACCGTACAGGTTCGCGGCGATATGCTCGCCATGTACGCGTCCGGTATACCAGACTTGCTCGACCGGCCGGCGCCCCTTTGGTGGCTTGCGGTGCTGTGCACAATCACCGCCTGCCCACACGTTTAGCGCCGAAGTGGCAAAGTGCTCATCTACCAGGACCCCCTTGTCACACTCGATGCCCGATACCTTGACCATGTTGATATTCGGACTCACCCCGGCAGTGAGAAACACCATTTGGCAATTGATGGTTTCACCTTCCGAAGTCACCACCTCCGCTGCACGTCCATCCGGTCCCGGCAGCACTTTTTCCATCGAACTTTCCAGTTTGAGAGTGATGCCATGTTGACGGATCTGGTCATTGACCAGCGCCGATTCATCAGACGGCAGCACGGAGCCCCAGAAGGTTTTTTCACGCACCAAAAATGTCACAGCGATATTGCGAGTAAGCAACATCTCAGCAACTTCGATTCCGATTAGACCACCACCCACAATCACCGCGTGCCTGGCACCCGCTGAGTTTCTTTCCATAGTTTCCAGATCCTGCATCGAGTAGAGTCCCTGCACGCCCGGTAAATCTTCCCCTGGCCACCCAAAACGGTTCGGCTTGGATCCCGTGGTGATGATCAATTCGTCGTAAGAAATTCCCGGGCCCTCTGCGAATTCAAGCTGCCGCTTAGCGGTGTCGATCCGTGTCACCCATCCATGCTTCAGATCGATTCTGTTTTCGCTCCAGAATCGGTCCTCGTACGGTTTAGTGTCATTGTAAGTAAGATCACCCATGTAGATATACATCAGCGCCGTGCGCGAAAAATGGTGCTCCGTCTCGCCGGAAATAAGAGTAATGCGGTCATCCGAGCGTTTCCGGATATGCCGCGCCGCCGTCACCCCGGTAATCCCATTGCCAAGGATTACAATATGTTTCTCTCGATTCATCGCAATCAGAGTCGCCTTTATTTCAAATTATTCCAATGAGATTCCTGTGAGGTTCGAGTTTTTCAGTCAGCTGATGTTGCGTTTGCCCGCTCTTCGCGGCAAAGGATTTTTTTATCAGTGACGGTCGGCAAGTTAAAACCCGGCTGATTGGATCAGATTAACTCACTCATCCCGCCAGCCGCATTGGCTCCAACGGAACATCATGACTCAGCACTAAGCTTTTCAGCTGCCGAACTCAGAAAGCAAAACAGACCAAACTCGAAACCGGGTCGAAGCGGACTCTGTGAATCTGGTTGATGACATTCTCACATTCTTAAGAATGTGAGAACGTTATTGACGAGGTGGTTCCGGTGTGCAGCAATTGCAAAATGCCGCAACGATCCGTATCGAAGAGGAGTTCCGCACCCCGGTTGCATCACCTTGAGCGCATAGTGAAGGGGTTTGCCAATCACCGACGCCTTGAAATGCTTGAGCTGATTCTGCAAGAGCCGGATCTTTCGCTTCAAGATATTGCCGTGCGGTTGGACATCGAGATGAAGACCGCCAGCGAGCATTTGCGTCGGCTTGCAATCGCTGGACTGGTCCTCAAGCGTCACGAAGGCCGGGAAGTCCGGCATGCACTCTCCGACCGTGGCCGCAAAATTTTAAAATTCCTAAGGTCGTTAGAATAGCTTACCACAAGGCCCGTTGGAGGGCAGTGGCGGGCTGACGGTCGCCAATTCCTCTCACTGAGGCCTATACTCCTCCTTCAATCAGACTGAGTTTCCCCCTTGCTTCACAAGGTTTGCGGGTTCTGCTGCTTCCATCCAATCCTTATGGAAGCCAGACTGCGCCTGCATGCGCATGTCGTCGCGGGCCTCCTCAGGCAACCCGCTCCAGGAGCGAAGCGCCGACATTTCGTACTTTTTCTCTTCGGTGGAAAAGCGAATGGCCATTCCTGAGGGAATTTCACCATCAGATTCCAGAATTCGAATCCGTCCGTTTTCCTTGATGATCAGGATGCTCATAAGAAAAATTAGCCGCTGGTCCCGCTCATATTCAAAGCCGCCTGATTTCGAAGGCTGCTCAAGTTGCGTGAACCAACTCCCTGCCTACGACATTCTCACATTCTTAAGAATGTGAGAATGTTAGAAACGGAGGAATACAGCGCCCGGGAAATTGAGGATATTGGAAGTTTTTGCGGGATTGTGTTCGGGATGAGTGTCAGTGCGGGATGACGGAATGTGCGATTTCATTGAATCGTTCCCGCCAGGCATCGACGCCGGTGTTGTCTTCCAGCCATCTTCTCCCTGCCAGTCCCATGGTGCCACCTCGGTCGGGATCTGCCTCCATCTCTCTCACATGTTTTGCCAATTCTGCCGCATTGCCCGGCTCGTGGAGCAAGACGGTGACCCCATGCTGCAGTGTCTAGCTGAGCCCTGATC
>JBGTCP010000631.1:0-2858 GCA_041748815.1 Chthoniobacterales bacterium | reverse complement strand
CTCGCCCTCGCCGAAGCCGAACGCCTTGCTGAGTAGGATTGCCAACGCCCCATTCACCATCGGAGCTACGATCGCAAACACCATCAGCACCGGAGGGAATCCATCCATTTTCCGCATTTCTCTGCCGACCACTGTCCCCATGTAGAGGAGGAAGAACACCAGCATTCCCGTGAACATATCACCCTCAATGAATGCGGCCAGCGGGGACTGTTCGGTTCCCAATGCACGGAGCAAATATCCGATCGCCATGCTCCCGATCAGCACCAGCAAAGTGCCGTCAGTCAGTGCTTCGCGCACCACTTCCAAAGGTGGTTTGCTGGATTCCGTTTTGGTTTTCCACCGGGCGAGGAGAACTGCGATGACGATGGCGGGCGTCTCCATCACCACCAGCGCCACTGTCATGTATCCGGAAAACGACACATCCATTGCCGTTAAAAACCCGGCGGCCGTGATGTAAGTGAGGGTGCTGTTTGAGCCATAAGTCGCGCCAATCGCTGCCGCGTTGGCCACACCCACCGATTTCCGCAAAAGCGCAATCGAGTAAAAAGGCACCAGCGCGCTCATCCCGATGATAATCACCAAAATCGTGAGCCCGTCTCCCAACATCTCCGACTCGTAAAGACTGACGCCGCCGCGGAATCCGATAGCCAGCATGAGGTATAAACTCAGGAAGCGGACGACCGGTTCCGGGATTGATAGATTGGACCTCATGAGCGTCGCCATGAGTCCAAGTATAAAGAACAGAATGCCGGGGTTCAGGATGGTTGAGAGGACTTCCATAATTTTTGCAGGTTGTTTTCGCTGCACAAAATGCTGGATTGTCTGCGTTCTTTCCAATATATTGAAACGAATCTTTTATTCTGTTTTATAGAATCAATGAATCATCCATTTTTAAATTATCACCATCTCCGATACTTTCGCGCAGTGGCTCAGGAGGGCACTGTGACCGGTGCTGCCGCCAAGTTGGGCGTTGCGCAATCGGCGCTGAGCGTGCAAGTGCGGCAGCTGGAGGAATCGCTTGGGCACCCTCTTTTTCATCGCACGCGCAAATCGCTGGAGCTGACTGAAGCAGGCCGGATCGCGCTGGAGTATGCGGAGACAATTTTTCGTTCGGGCGAGGAACTTGTGGATGTGCTTCATGACCAAAACCACACTGAGCGTCGCACTTTGCGCGTAGGTGCAGTCGCCACCCTTTCCCGCAACTTTCAACTCCGGTGCCTCAAACCTGTGCTCGGGCGCTCCGATGTTGAGTTGGTGCTGCGATCCGGGAGTTTTGGGGAATTGGTGAGACTCCTTGAGCACCGGATGCTGGATGTCGTATTGTCAAATCTGCCTGTCCGCAGGGAAGCCCACCGGAACTGGCACAGTCAGTTGATCGAACAACAGCCGGTCTCTCTCGTCGGCACCCGATCGCGGCGCATTAGCCGGCTTGCTTCGCTGGATGAGTTGCGGGAAATTCCGGTGCTGCTCCCGACTCTGGATAGTGCATTGCGGGTTGCATTTGATCAGGTGATGGAGCGGCATCAAATACGCCCTGTGATCGCAGCCGAGGTCGATGACATGGCAATGCTGCGTTTACTGGCACGTGAGGGTGCCGGACTTGCTCTCGTGCCACCCGTCGTGGTCGAAGGTGAGTTGCGTCGCCGCCAACTCGTGGAGTGGTATCAATTTTCCGATATTCAAGAAAGCTTCTACGCGATCCGGCCTGCGCGCCGTTTCCCCAATCCGCTCGTCAACGAGATCATGAATTCTCGATGAGTCTCTACGGTGTTGCCGGAACTGGCGGGGGCGGCTTCAACTCAGCCTCCAGTGTGTGAAGTGGTGTGGCGCTACCCAACCTTTGGATTTGCGCTTGCACGTGTTTAAGCGCTGCAGGCTTGCCATCTTTTTTTTCAATAAAAGCGGCAAGGTGGAAATGGATACGTAGGTGATCCGTGCGGTCACTGGTCAGTTTCAATGCGTCGCGCAGCCAGCGGATGGAATCGTCAATGCGGCCATCCGCATCGGCATCATGGGCGAGACTTTCGAGGAAAAGCGGATTGTTTGTTTTTTTCGCGTGAGCGGCGACTGCGGCTTCGAGGGCTGCGCGATCCTCCAGATTTTGCAAGCGGGCGCTGCGATAAGCCCGCCAATCCGCCATGTCGTCAACTGCTTCGGAGGGTTCGCTACTGGTGCGTGTCCATGATGCAAAAGGCCTGTAGAGCGGATCTCCAAGGACGGTGGTCATCCACGATAGACTTTTGCTTGCCATGAATGCGGACTCAGCAAGCGTGAATCCATTCAGCAAACGATTCGTGAAAATATCGAGGTGCGGAGTGAGGTCGAGGTAAGGTTCATAAACATTGCCGAGTGTTGCGATGGCGCCTTTGTTCAGGATCGGACCCGCCCAGTGCAGCGTCTGTGTGCGGAGAGTCTGCCCGCTGAAAGAGTGGATGTGTACCGCCACTGCACCACGTCTGAATCGGAAGTTTTCGGAAGTAAATGGCCCGTCCGCATGGGTTGTGTACCACCCCAGATAAAGCGCGGCATCCCGCATTGGATAATCCGCTGGCAGCGTCCCGGGCCTTGCATCATGGATGACCGGCAGGCCGAAATTGCGGGCCGATTTCGCTGCGTCCGTCAGCCAATCGTCGCCTTGTTTGTACCCATCGCTAAGGATGCTGCGACGGTCGATGTAAGCCGCCCCGGCAACGCCGCTTTTTTCCACTTCCAGAGATTCTGTGATCATGCGGTGGACGACCTCGGCGTCAGGTCCATCCATGCGTCCGACGAGCATGATGAAAGGGAGGTTCGCTTCAAGAATCGGGCGGAAACTGCGAAAGTACGGATTCATCAGCGGCCCTGTGTAAGGATTGGAA
>JBGTCP010000630.1:0-7088 GCA_041748815.1 Chthoniobacterales bacterium | reverse complement strand
CACCCATTCCTCGGGGTCGCTTTCCTGCTTGAGGAAGAGGCCCATGGAGACACGCATCCAGAAGAATTGCGGCGTCTCAAGGCGCTGGTGCGTCCTGGCAGATTTGTCGACGATAAGATAGCGATCATAAAGCGTCTGGATGCCGAGGTAATCGAAATCGAGGTCGGCAGTGGGATCCAGCGCGGCGGCAAGCTTTGTGATGTCGTATTTCAGCAGGTCGGGCGAGAGGCGCTTGAGGGAAATCGCGCGATCCAGATAAGTGCGGAATGCGCGCTCATGTGCGGTGCGGATCCCGTCGATACCATCGCGGGTGATATTCCAGTCGAGCACTTCCTCGTAAATGAACGAAAGCAAAATGCGCGCTGCAAATTTTGCGAAATCGGCATCCTGTTCGATGAGGGATTTTGCGTTGAGGATGATGGTGCGGTTGAGATCATCGAAGGTCATCTCGTTGAAGAGGGACCTGCGGAGCTCGGTCTCGATTTCAAACTGGCTGAGGCACAGTTCGAGGCCGATCATGCCGAATTCAATGCGCTTGCGGAGGTCGGAACCATCCCAGAACACATTTTCTCCTTCCGCAGTTTTAACAACCAGAATGGTTTCCTGGCGCATGCTGATAGAGGCTTCCTCGGCAGCCGCATCACGAATGGCCGAACGGTTTGCACGATACAGGATGTACGCTTCGGCAGCTTTGTAGTGCCCGAGGCGCATGAGTTGCTCCTGCACAAGGTCCTGAAGTTCCTCGATATGGATGAATGCTTTGCCAGTGGCAATGATGCTCTCGGTGACCGAACGGGCGACGGCGACGGCAGGTTCGGAGTCGAGCTTGAGCGAAAGAAATGCTTTGCGGATGGCAATCTCGATCTTCGATTCGTTCCATGGCACCACTTTATTATTGCGGCGGATGACCCGCAGATTAGCTGCGGCCTGGGTGCGGTGGATGGGTTCGACCATGGCAGGTTCCTGTGCGGAGCGCGTGAAGATGAGGCTCTTGGCGACATCGTAGGCATTATGATCGATGAGTGCTTTTTCGATGAGCAAATACAGATCGCCCTGAGAAAGTTTCAAAGCCTTCCCGGAATCACGAAGCGTCACCAGTTTCTCCGCAACGGCGGATGCCACTGCCGCCACAAAGGTGCGGTTTTTGTCCGTGAAAATTTCCTCTTCCTCACGGGAAAGCAGGAGGTCGGTAAGCGCACACCCGATCGCCTCAGCGACATCAGCAGTTTCAAATTCCTTCTCAATCCCCCCCCGGTCCACGAAAATACCGGAGCGGTTATTAACCTCCGCAGCCACCACATCACGCCAGGCAAAGCCAGGTTTCTGGTCACTGGGCAGGAGTGAAGTGCGTTTGAGGGCGAGGTCTTCTTCGAGAGATAGGTTTCGGATCATGATAAGTTTGTTAGTTTTCAGTGTTCAGTTTTCAGGCAGAACAGAGTGGTGGTTAGGGGGGAAGGTGCTGGGTCAGTTGTCGGACTTTGGCGGGTTGGTTTTTGGGTTGGTAGAGCGGGCTTGGATGCTCTTTATCAGGCCTTGGAGCATTGCAGAGATCTCGCGGGTTTCGGTGATCATTTGTCGCGAGTTGGTAAGTGAAGGCTTCTCAAGGCGTTTGCATACAGCATCATGAATGTAAAGCTGTGTGCGGAGTTCGCCGCAGGAGCCTTTACTGATCCGAAGAAACCGCATGAAGTCACCTTCGCTATCACGCTCGGCACCTTCAGCAATGTTCGAAGGAATCGACACCGCAGCCCGTTGCATCTGACTCCGTAAATCTACAAGAGGGGTTGCCTGCATTGACACATAAGTCTCCACAGCCAGTTGGCAACCGCGCTTCCAAACCTCTAGATCTTCAAATGTGGTCAATGCCATAAAAAACGGTGCTTCTGCTTCCTGAAAACTGAACACTGAAAACTGCTAACTTATTTAAAGATCGTCGTCGTCGACGTCGCCTAAAGACGATGCTTTTTGGTATTCGGTGACGCGGCCTTCGAAGAAGTTTTGCTCTTTTTTGATGTCCATCATCTCGGCGAGCCATGGGAACGGGTTTTTGAGGTCGTCGTTGATGGGGGCGAGTCCGACGCCTTCGAGCCGGCGGTCGCCGATGAAGTCGATGTATTGCTCGAACTCGGCAGAGCTCAGACCCACGGCGTTGACGGGGAGGCAATCACGGATGAATTCTTTCTCCAATGCAACACCCTCGCGCATCAGGTCGCGCAGTTCCTCGCGGAATTCCGGTGTCCAGATTTCGCGGTTTTCCTCAATGAGATCCATGAAGAGATTGCGGAAGACTTCGATGTGGTTGGATTCGTCACGCAGGGTGTAGCGGAACATCTGGCCGATGCCGGGGAATTTGTTCTGACGATACAGCGAGAGGACCATCCCGAAGAGGCCGTAGAACTGCGTGCCTTCCATGCATTGGCCGAAGAGGAAGATGTTTTTGGCGAGCGCCTGTTTGTTTTCGAGCTGGGTGAGGTCGATGTCGCGGCGGAGTGCGCGGGAGTTGTTTACGACGAAGGCGTTTTTCTTTTTGATCGTCGGGATGTCCTCAAACATGGCTTCGCATTCGTGCGGATTGAGGCCAAGCGACGAGATCATGTACACGAGCGAATCGGCGTGAATGTTTTCCTCGTGGGCATGGCGGCCGAGGATGAGTTTGAGTTCGGGTGCGGTGACGAGTTCGCGCACCACGTGTTGGATGTTGTCGCCTACGATGCCTTCGGCGGCGGAAAAATACCCGATACCCATTTTGATGATCCAGCGTTCGACCTCGGAGATCGAGCTGTCGCGCCATTGCTCGCAGTCTTTTTGCATCGGGACATCCTCGGGCTCCCAGTGATTGGCTTTCATCGACTTGTAAAGGTCGTAGGCCCACTGGTACTTAATAGGCAGGATGTTGAAAAACATCGTGTCGCGTCCGTTAATGACGCGCTTGGCAGCGTAGGCTTGCTCGGCTTTGTCGCGGTCGAGTTCGAATTGACGGTTGCCGAGTTTGATGGTGATCGTAGACATAATGGTAGTGCGGTTTGCGGGCTTAAAATCAGGTTTCCAGGCTGCCGGACCCTTGGGCTTTTGGAACGGCATGTATTTGACCAGATTTCGACCTGCATGGCAAATAAAAAATGAAAAAATATCGGATATGTGGGGGTAATGCGGGAAATTGACCACTACATATGGTAGGTGCGTCGTTTTGAGCACTTTGCGAGGGGAAACGGGATTTTGTTTAAAAACCGGCCAGATCTGGCATGGAAACTGTGGTCAATTTTAAGTCTCACAGCCGGAGGAAGATGGGGGGAAGTTTGTTCGTGTTCAGTGTTCAGTGTTCAGGTTATGAGATTTGACTCATGGCTCGAAATGGGGCTTAATTTGGCTGCATGCGAACTCTAAGATCCCATTGTGTATTCGTTGGAGCGTCGATAATTTCCATAATCATGATTCCGGCTGAGCTTACGGCGGCGGGGTTGGATCGGAACGGGATTGGCGCACGCAGTGCAGGGTTGGCGGGCGCCTCGCTGGCGGATGAAACGGATGCTCTGGGCTCGATTTCCGGGAATCCGGCAGCGCTTGGATTTTTAGATGGGGCGGATTTCACACTCTCCGGCTCGTATGTGCGGGCGAATGGCAATGTGCGGTCAGCCTCAGGACAGACCGGGAGTCTGGTGGATACATTCGGCGTGCTGCCGGATCTGGCGCTGCGAGTTCCGCTGAGTGACGATTTAGGAGTTGCTCTGAGTTTTTATCCAGACACCTCACGCTTGGCAAAATGGTCACTGTTCGATCCGCCCGGCGGAGCGGATGGAGGGACGAGCTATGGACAACGCAATTTTGAATCGGAGATCTTGAACCTGCGCACGGGAGTCAGTGCGGGATACCGCTTCCATGAAACTTTAAGCGTAGGTGCGGGACTGTCGGTGGTTTATCGGCGCAATGAACTGCGGTCGGCTTATGTGTTTCAGAGCTTCGCGCCGTTTGCGGGGCTCAAAACCGCGCTTGATCTGGAGGCGGATGGATGGGGAGTGCAGGGTGATTTTTCGATTCAATGGAAACCCGATCCTGAGTGGTCGATGGTGCTGGCCTACCGCACGCCGGCGAAATTCAACACGTCCGGCACTGCGCGGGGTGACATTGATGAGCAATTCAAATCGCTTGGCCTGACGGGCGTACCGACAGACTTCCGCTACGATGTGGACATCACGAGCCGGCTGCCGCAGAAGGTGAGCCTGGCCGCACAGTGGAAAGCCACAGATCGTTTGCGAATCTCGCCGCAGATCGAATGGATCGAATGGAGCAGGGCTTTTGATACGCTGGAAGTTCGGCTTTCCAATGGGAGCAACCCGGTGATCAATTCGGTGGGCGGTGGTGATGCGTTTCAGGATGACACCGCTCTGAATTGGAGGGACAGTTTTGTTTACCGGCTCGGGGTGGAATACGATTTGACCAGCCAGTTCACGGTGCGGGCGGGGTATGCGTATAGCAAAAGCCCGGTGCCGGATTCGACATTATTGCCGATGACTGCCGCCATTTCGGAGCACACACTTGCGGCGGGACTGGGATGGAAATGGGACCGCTATCGCGTGGACGTCGCGTATCAATACGATCTGCCCGCAACACGCACCGCCACGGCAACCGAAATCACAGGCACGGAGTTCCGCAACAGCCGGGTGGAGCTGGATGCGCATTGGGTGAGCCTCGCCGTGGGCATGGAATTCTAAAACAGCAGAGTTGCGTAAATCGCGAATCCAGCGAATCTTACCTGCAGCTATGATGCGTCAATTTTTCGTTCTGTGGATAAGTGTGATTGTGGGGTTTTCCGGATTGGTGAATGCCCAAGTGGCCGCTGAGCCTGTGGAAACAGAGGATGAAGCGCCTGTTGAAGCTGTGGAGACTGACAGCGAAGACGCTGAAAACATCGCCCCCATTGAGTCCGACGAAGTCGAGACATCCGATGCCGAAACTCCTGCCACGCTGGTGAATATCAAGGAGCCGGGAGATGGTCCAACGGTCGTTGTGCCGCTGGAGGGTCCGGTTACCAAAGCGCAGTTCGTGTTCCTCCGACGCGCACTGAAGGAAGCTTCCGCAATGCAGGCGGGCGCATTTGTTCTGGAAATGGACACGCCAGGCGGTGAACTCCAGACATCGATTGAAATGGTGGACGCGCTCCAGCGGAGCGGACTCTTCACAGTCACTTACATCAATACCAACGCGGCCTCCGCGGGGGCGCTCATTTCACTGGGGACTGATCGCATTTACATGGCCCCCGTGAGTGCCATCGGCGCCGCGGCACCAGTCTCCGGCGGAGGCGAGCAGATACCAGAGACCATGAATGAAAAAATTGTCTCCTATTATTCCAAATACTTCCGGAGCTCTGCAGAGCTGAGCGGACATAATCCGGATCTTGCGGAGGCATTTGTGAACAAGGACAAGGAAGTCATCATCGAGGGTGTGGTGATCTCGCCAAAGGATTCGCTGCTGACATTGAGTCCGCAGGAGGCGGTGCGGGAGTTTAATGGCAAGCCGCTACTGGCGTCGGGCATTGCGAAGGATATCGATGAAGTGGTGTCGATGCAGGGCCTCTCGACGGAGATTGTGAATATCGAGCCATCAGGGTTTGAAGTGCTGGCATTTTACATCACGCTCTTTGCGCCGTTGTTTCTGGCAGGCGGGGCCATTGGTGCTTACATGGAATTTAAGACGCCCGGATTCGGGGTGCCGGGGATTATTGCCGCGCTGTGCTTTCTGATTTTCTTCGCAGGGCACTCGCTTGCGGGATTGACAGGACATGAGACAATCGCGGTCTTTGTACTCGGGCTGGTGCTGATCCTGGTGGAGCTAATATTTTTCCCGGGTGTAATTGTCGTCGCTCTGCTTGGAGTGCTGATGGTGCTCGGCGCTCTGTTTTGGGCGATGGTCGACCATTATCCAGATCAGGAGTTCGCCCCGATGGATCCAAGCATTTTTTTGACGCCAGCCATTAACATGGGCATTGCCATCGGCGGCGGAATGCTAATCGTGTTTGTGCTGGCGAATTTTCTTCCGAGGACACGGGCGTTTGACCGGCTGGTGCTGCAATCCTCGCTGCCTGGAGGCGGGTCCATCGCAGTGGATCACGGCATGACTGGTCATAGCGAGGCATTGTCTGAGGGAATGACCGGCCGGTCATTGACGTTACTGCGACCCAGTGGCACGGCAGAGTTCCAAGGACGTGTAGTGGACGTGATGTCGGAGGGCGAAATTGTACAAGCCAACCTGCCCGTGCGTATCGTTGCCCGGCGAAATGACCACTGGATCGTGGCGGCGATCCCCGATATTGCAAGCGGGAGCGAAGATTGAATGAGCTTCAGGCCCGGCTGTTGAGCACTTCAGCGAGGTGGATGGTTTGCTGCGGACGTGATTGCCGCTCGATCAATCCTTGAATGTGCATGAGGCAACTGGAGTCAGCGCTCACAATGTAATCCGCACCCGTATCTTCGGCGGAGGTGCATTTCACCTCACCCATGGCGGTCGAGATCGAGGAGAATTTGGCCGCAAATGTGCCCCCGAATCCGCAGCAGGTTTCTGCTTCATCCATTTCGAGCAACTCAAGTCCGCGCACATGCTTAAGCAATTCGCGGGGCTGCTTTTTGTTGCCGAGCTCGCGCAGACTATGGCAGCCGTCGTGGTAGGTCACTTTGCCAGGGAAGGACGCGCCGAGATCCGTCACACCCAGTCTGGTCACTAAAAAATCTGAAAATTCCCAGACTTTCGTCGAAAGCCGCACTGCCGCACCTTCCTCCGGTTTCCCGGCGAAGAGCTGCGGATAAAACACCTTGATCATTGCCCCGCAGGATCCCGATCCCACGACGACCGCTTCTGCATCCGCTAAAACGCCCATGACGGGTGCTGCAACAGCGCGTGCTTCGTCCCAGAGGCCCGTGTTAAAAGGCGGCTGCCCGCAGCAGGTGATCGACTCATGATACGTGACCGTGTGTCCCAGCCGCTCGAGGATTTCCACCATACTGATAGCTGCTTTTGGATAGCATGCGTCCACAAAACACGGGACAAACAGAGTGATATTCATAAAAGGGGTAATTATTGGATGATACGCACCGGCG